>UQJA01000050.1 GCA_900541285.1 uncultured Collinsella sp. | reverse complement strand
CCGGGTGATTCGCCCGATTGCGGAAACGGACCGGCCGCGGGAAGAGGCAGTCGGTGAAAGCCGATGACATAAGCGCTTGACTCGGCGGAGTTGTTGTATTACATTAACAAGCTGTAAGTTTTACCGCAGGGTTTTTGTTTATGTGCAGTTTTTTGATACATTCCTTTTTCATTATTATCCCCTAAGGGGATTATACTTTTTTGCACATAAAAATTCAAAATTTTCTAAATCGAAATCAAATTAAAAACCATAGCAGAAATTTAAGGTGTTGGATTAATGACGAAACATTATGCTGAACAACAGGCAAAACCGGATTTTGCCGAACTGGAAAAACGTGTTCTCAAATTCTGGGAAGAAGACAAAACCTTTGAGAAATCGGTTCATAACCGCGATGGCGCGGCCGAGTTCGTTTTTTATGACGGACCGCCGTTTGCCAACGGCACCCCTCACTACGGACACATCATGGTATCTTATGTCAAAGATGTGGTTGCCCGTTTTCAGACCATGAGCGGCAAAAAGGTTGAACGCCGCCTGGGCTGGGACTGCCACGGTCTGCCGGCCGAAATGTCGGCGGAAAAGCAGCTCGGTGTTTCCGGCCGCAAACAGATCGAAGAGTTCGGGGTTGAAAAATTCAACAATTTCTGCCGTCAGGACGTACTGAAATATTCCAACATCTGGGTTGATATGTTCAAGCGGATCGGCCGCTGGGTAGACTTTTCCCACGATTACAAAACCATGGATCTGCCGTTTATGGAAAGCGTCATTCACAATTTTAAGGATCTTTACGACAAGGGGCTGATTTATGAAGATTTCCGCGTGCTGCCTTATTCCTGGGCGGCGGAAACCCCGCTTTCCAACTTTGAGGTCAACCAGGGCTATCAGGACAAAACCGATACCGCCATCACCGTTTTGTTCAAGCTGGAAAACGGCATGAAAATTCTGGTTTGGACGACCACGCCGTGGACCATCCCCTCCGACCAGGCCGTTTCCCTTAAGCCCGGCGCCGCCTATGTCGCCGTTGAGCACGAGGGCCGTGCCGAGGTCATGCTCGAGGACCTGGCTCCCAAGTGCTGCGAGGAGTTTGGCTGGGAGTACACCCCGGTTATGGTCGACGGTAAGCCCTATGTGGTTCCCGCCGAGACCTTCCACCACATCCACTACAGGCAGCCGATCTTTGACGGTGTTGAGGGCGTGGCGCTGCTGGCCGATTACGTCGGTGTCGATGACGGTACCGGTATCGTCCACAACTCGCCCGGCCACGGCGTCGACGACTACTTTGCCTGCCTCAAGGAGGGCATTACCGACATCTGCATGCCGGTCGATGACGACGGCAAGTTCTACAACGGCGAGGAGTTTGGTACCGGTGGCCCCTTCAGCGGTATGGACACCGATGAGGCCAACCCGCACATCATCGAGTTCCTGCGCGAGCGTGGCACCCTGGTCCTCGAGAAGAAGATCACGCACAGCTATCCGCACTGCTGGCGCTGCAAGCACCCGGTGCTCTTCCGTGCTACCGACCAGTGGTTTGTCTCGATGGACAAGACCGGTTTGCGCGAGCAGGCTGGCAAAGAGGTCCGCGAGAACGTCAAGTGGTATCCGGCCCACGCCGCCAACCGCATCGGCGCCATGGTCGAGCAGCGTCCCGACTGGTGCATCAGCCGTCAGCGCAACTGGGGCGTGCCTATCCCCAGCTACACCTGCGCCGACTGCGGCGAGAAGGTCATGAACGACGCTACGCTCGACGCAGTCATCAAGCTCTTCCACGAGAAGGGCTCCGACGCCTGGTTCACCGACGCTCCCGAGAGTTACCTGGGCGAGGCCTGCGTCTGCCCCAAGTGCGGCGGCCATCACCTCAAGGCAGATAAGGACATCCTCGACGTGTGGTGGGATTCCGGCGTCTCCTGGAAGGCCGTCTGCGAGTACCGTCCCGAGCTGGAGTATCCGGCGGATGTGTACCTCGAGGGCTCCGACCAGCACCGCGGTTGGTTCCAGAGCTCGCTGCTCACCTCGGTGGGTGCCAACGGCCATGCTCCGTACAAGGCGGTCGTCTCGCAGGGCTTCACGCTCGACGGCCAGGGCCGCAAGATGTCCAAGTCGCTCGGCAACGTCATCGACCCCAACAAGGTCTGCGACGAGATGGGCGCTGACATCATTCGCCTGTGGGTCGCCTCGGTCGACACCAGCTCCGACGTTTCCATCGACCACGAGATTCTCGCCCGTACGTCTGATGCCTACCGTCGTTTCCGCAACACGCTGCGCTTCTTGCTCTCCGAGCTCGAGGGTCAGTTTGAGCCCGAGACCGACGGCGTCGCCTTTGCCGACCTGTTGCCGCTCGACAAGCTCATGGTTGCCCGTCTGACCCAGGTCCAGGCCGAGGTCGACGACGCCTATGCCAGCTATGAGTTCCCGCGCGCCTACCGTGCGCTCTACGACTTTGTGGTTACCGAGCTCTCCAACGTGTACCTCGACGCTCTGAAGGACCGTCTGTACTGTGAGAAGCCCGGCTCGCTCGAGCGCCGCAGCGCCCAGACCGTGCTGGCCGAGCTCTTCTCGATGCTCATGCGCGACCTTCAGCCGATCCTGTCCTACACGGTCGACGAGGCCATGGCCTATGCGCCCGCCGGCTGCGTCGATCACCAGAAGTATGCCGCGCTGCTCGATTGGTACAAGTCGCCCATCACGTTCGACGAGGCCAATGAGTTTGAGGGCGTGCTCGAGGCTTCACTCGAGCTCCGTAGCGCCGTGACCAAGGCCCTTGAGGATGCCCGCTCCGCCGGTACCTTCACCAAGAGCCAGCAGGTCCGCGTCAAGGCGGCCGTTCCCGCCGAGATGTACGCGCTGCTGACCGGTGATAAGGCCGTCGACCTGGCCGAGTTCTACATCGTCTCCGATGTTGAGCTGACCCAGGGCGAGGAACTCTCCGTTGCCATCGAGGCAGCCGAGGGCGAGTGCTGCGACCGTTGCTGGAACTACCGCACCACCGTCGGCGAGTACAACGGCCACGCACATATCTGCAAGCGCTGCGCGAATGCCCTTTAAGGCACGGTAACTCGGCATTTTAGTTATTGGGAGAATTTGGACGCCTTCGGCCCATTTGCTCCGCTGAATAAAAGCGGCATTCCGTTATTCGGAATGTCGCTTTCGTTTTATGCTGGTTATTTCGCTTGCGTTGGTGGATATGTCGTGCGTTCTGCGTGTGGCAATATAAGATGGTTAATTGCGTTAAACGGATTTCGAGTTCTTGAGGGTAGGGGATTTCTTTGGGTCGTACTGGGGATATGACGCCGCCTTTGCGTTGGCGGTTGGGTGTTGCTGGTGGGGTGGCGCTGGTTGTGCTGCTTGTTGACCAGTTGACCAAGCTTGCGGTTCGTGCCGTGGGCGATGCACTGCATGTGACCGTCATCCCCGGCGTGATCGACTTCCTGTTTGTCCGCAATATCGGTGCTGCCTTTAGCATGGGCGAGGGGCATGGCATCGCGTTTGCCGTGCTGGCGTTGGCGGTCATTATCGCTATCGCCGTGTACCTCGTTCGTGCATCCCAGCTCGCCCATCTTGAGGTTGTGGGCATGGCTATGGTCGCGGGCGGCGCTATCGGCAACGCGATCGATCGCCTTGTCTTTGGCTTCGTGACCGATTTTATTGCCACCACCTTCATCGACTTCCCCGTCTTTAACGTGGCCGATATCGGCATCACCGTAGGTGTCGTGCTTGCCCTCATCGGCTACATGTTCTTGAGCCCTGCGGCCCGTGATGTCGACGCGACTGCCGAGCTCAATGCCCGTGATGAGGCCCGCGCCAAGCGCAAAGCCAAGCAGCGTGGGGAGCGTGCCCGCAAGATCCGCGAAAGGAATGAGCGCTAATGGCCGACATCCATATCCTTGTTACCGACGATGCCGCTGGTCAGCGTCTTGACGCCTATCTGGGCGCCAATGACGGCTGCCCTACGCGCTCTGCCTGCGCGCATCTGATTGAGGGCGGTGCCGTATGCGTCAATGGCGAGACCTGCCTGTCCAAAAAGTACGCCGTGCGAGCCGGCGACCGTATTTCGGTCGATCTGCCCGAGCCGCACGATCCCACCGATGTGATTCCCGAAGCCATCCCGCTCGACATTCGCTTTGAGGACGACTATCTCATTGTGCTCTCCAAGCAGCGCGGCCTGGTGTGCCATCCTGCGCATGGTCATGAGAGCGGTACGCTCGCGAATGCCCTGGTCTATCACTGTGGTATCGACCATCTGGGCACCGTGCAGGGCGAGGACCGCCCCGGTATCGTGCATCGTTTGGATCGCGATACCTCGGGTCTTATGCTTGCGGCCAAGGACGACGACACCCAGCGCGCGCTCCAAAATCTTATCCGTACGCGCACGCTCGACCGCCGCTACATTACGCTCGTTCACGGTCATATCGCTATGGATGAGGGCACCATCAACACCGGCATTGCCCGTTCTACGCGTGACCGTGTCAAGATGGCGGTTTCGGACGATCCTTTCGCGCGCCAGGCCATTACGACCTTTAAGGTCCTTGAGCGCTTTGATTCCACGCGTTTTGACGACGGCTACACGCTCGTCGAGTGCCACCTGTTTACGGGCCGCACACATCAGATTCGCGTGCATATGCGCCATATCAACCACGCCTGCGTGGGCGATCCGCTCTACGGCAAGTGCGATGCCCGCGCCGATCAGGGCCTGACCAGGCAATTCCTTCATTCTTGGCGCGTCGCATTCGACCATCCCGTGACGGGGGAGCGCATTGAGTGTCGCGACGAGCTGCCGTGGGATCTCGCTGCGGTTCTTGACGACCTGGCCCCGCGCTCGCTTGGCCGCACCGCTGCCGGCGACGAAATCGTTCCGCAACTCGGTCTTCTCGAAGCCTAGCCAGTATTAGGTGGTTTCTTGAACTCGGTCACCCTACGGTAATATATACGTTTGTTTACGTAACGCGTTCCTGGGAGCCTGCATGCTCGCCTTTTTACAAACTAACACGCCCATCGTGATCTTCAACCAGATTGTCGTCACGCTGCTCACGGTCTGCTTTCTGTACCAGGTGGTCTTCTTTGTCATCGGCGCTCTCCGTGGCGAGGTCGCGCCTCCCAAGGCCAAAAAACTCCACCGCTATGCCTTCTTTATTGCGGCGCATAACGAGGAAGCCGTAATTGCCAATCTCGTACGCTCCATTAAGGACCAGGACTATCCGTCCGAGCTCATCGAGGTCTTTGTCGTTGCCGACGCCTGCACCGACAACACCGCGCAGCTCGCGCGCGAGGCCGGTGCCATTGTTTACGAGCGCAATGACCTGGCCCGCAAGGGCAAGAGTTGGGTCATGGACTTTGGTTTCGATCGCATTCTCAACGAGTATCCCGATACGTTTGAGGGCTACTTTATCTTCGACGCCGACAACGTTATCTCCCGCGATTACGTCTCCAAGATGAATGATGCCTTTGACCAGGGCTTTCATGTGGTCACGAGCTATCGTAACTCCAAGAATTTTGGCAGCTCGTGGATCTCGGCAGCTAATGCTACTTGGTACCTGCGCGAGGCGCGCTTTCTCAACAACGCGCGCAATATCTGTAAGACGTCCTGCGCCGTTTCGGGTTCGGGCTACCTCATCTCCGCCAGTGTTATTGAGGGCATGCACGGCTGGCAGTTCCACACGCTGACCGAGGACATCCAGTTCACCACGTTCTGCGCCATTCACGGCATTCGCATTGGCTATGCACCGGCGGAGTTCTTTGACGAGCAACCCGTGACGTTCAAGGCTTCCTGGAAGCAGCGTATGCGTTGGACTAAGGGCTTCTACCAGGTGTTCTTTACTTACGGTAAGCACCTGGTCAAATCGACCTTCCGCTACCATCGTTTTGCCGCCTACGACATGTTTATGACCATCGCTCCGGGCATGCTGCTGTCCCTGATCTCCATGCTCGCCAACGCCACCTTCCTGATCGTGGGCGGTCTTTCGCACGGCTTTTTGGCCACCGAGGTCGAGATGCAGGCTTGTGCCGCCTCGCTCATTATGACCTTCGCGATGATGTACCAGACCTTCTTTATCCTGGCGCTACTCACGACCATCTTCGAGTACAAGCACATTCATTGCGCGCAAAAGTGGCGTTTGGTGACCAACCTGTTTACCTTCCCGATCTTTATGTTCAGCTATATCCCCATCACGGTGGCCGCGCTGTTCCTGAAGGTCGACTGGGTGCCGACGCAGCACGCCGTCAACGTTACCCTTGACGAGGTCATGCAAGGCGCCAAATAACCACGACCAAAACCACCGCAAAGGGGACAGGCACCTTTGTGGTGGTTTTTGCTTTTGCGATGCAGCTCGAGGAGGCGTCCGATGGTCTATATCCCGTTTTGGATTTGCATCTTTGCCGGCATGGCAATTGATGCCCGAGAGCGACGGTTTCCCAATGGGCTTGCCGGCGCATGTGCCGTGGCGGCGTTGGCGGGTGTTTGGCTCGACCTCGGTTTGAACACAGCGCTTGACCATGCGGGTCTTGCCGTCATTGTGTATCTTGCTCTCGTGCTGGCTGAGTCCCTCTGGCGTCGTCTTCGTCAAATCCCGGGCATCGGCATGGGGGATGCCAAGGCGCTCTTCGCGCTTTGCACGCTCGACCCTATGGGCGGCATCGTGGCATTTGCCGTCGCACTCCTGGCCCTGGCTCTCTCCTGCCTCTTCACAAAATCGCGCTCCCTGCCATTGCTCCCGTTTTTGGTGCCGATTTTTGCCATAATCGAGGTCGTGGGCTGCACTTTGTAACCGATTGCGCATCCTTCATAAGGAGCATGCCATGGCAACTAATCAAGAAACGGCCGTCATTAAGGCTCGCATGGACCGTATTCCCTCGGCGTTGTCGCCCGAACTTGTCGAGCGCATTGCCGCCGATCGTGCTTCGGGCTATGTCAACCCGTATCGTTGCAACGACGATCAGGTCATTCGTCGTATTGATCGCGCCGCCGACAAAGGCACGCTTATGCGTCCGGCGTTTATGCGTGATACCGAAAAGATACTTCATCTTCCGGCGTACACCCGTTATGCAGGCAAAACGCAGGTCTTTAGCTTCCGTAGCAATGACGATCTGTCACGCCGCGGTTTGCACGTGCAGCTTGTCTCCCGCATTGCGCGCGATATCGGTCGCGCCTTGGGGCTCAACTGCGATCTGATCGAGGCGATTGGCCTGGGCCATGACTTGGGGCACACGCCTTTTGGCCATGCCGGCGAGCGCTTCCTCAACGATATCTATCATGAGCGTACGGGGCGTTATTTTTTCCATAACGTGCAGTCGGTCCGCGTGCTCGACGCGCTGTACGGCCGCAACGTGTCGCTCCAGACGCTCGACGGCGTGCTATGCCATAACGGCGAGTACGAGCAGCGTGTGTTTGAGCTCTCGGACATGGGCTCCTTTGACCAGTTCGATCAGACGGTTGAGGACTGTATCGCCACGGGCTATGGCGCTATTGAGCACCTGCGTCCCATGACGCTCGAGGGCTGCGTCGTTCGCATTTCGGATATCCTTGCCTACGTTGGGCGCGATCGCCAAGACGCCATTGCGGCGGGCCTGCTGTCACCCGACGCCTTTGATGATGGCCGGGGCGGTGCCTACAACAGTTGGATTCTCACGCACGCTTCCATAGATATCGTCGAGCACAGCTATGGCAAGCCGCGCATCGAGATGAGCGAGGACCTGTTTGAGGAAATTCGCCGAGCCAAGCGCGAGAACTACGAGAAGATTTATAGCAAGGGCGGTATCGAAGGCGACTCCGAAGCGGAGCTGCGAGAGGCCTTCGAAAAGCTCTGCGACCGTTGCCTGCAGGATATAAACGAAGGCGACGAGTCCTCTTACATCTTTAAGCACCATGTTTCGCGCATAGAGCAGCAGCTTTCCTACTACGATCGCACCTATGACTGGCAGGACGACAAGGATCAAGCCGTGGTGGATTACATCGCGAGCATGACGGACGGTTATTTCTGTGAGCTGACGAGCAAGCTGTTCCCGGGTCTAAAGTTTCCGCATCGTACCTATATTAACGAACGGTAGTTCGTATCCTTTCGGTATACTGTTGGTCAACAACGATTTTGATTGATGCACGGGATGGCTATGGACGACCTTTTTTCTGCCTCGACGCGCGAGCGTTCCTTTAAAAATGCGCCGCTCGCGGTGCGCATGCGACCCAATTCGCTCGACGAGTACGTGGGCCAGCAAAAGGCCGTCGGTAAGGGCTCATGGTTGCGTGCCGCGATCGAGCACGACGTGCTTTCGAGCGTGATTCTGTACGGGCCGGCCGGTACGGGTAAGACGACGCTGGCCCACATTATCGCCAACCATACCAAGAGTGAGTTTGTCGAGGTCAGCGCCGTGACGGGCACCGTGAAGGACCTGCGTCGCGTGATCGACGAGGCCAAGACGCGCCTGAATACGTACGACCGCCGCACCATTCTATTCATCGATGAGATTCACCGCTTCTCTAAGTCGCAGCAGGATGCCCTGCTGCATGCAGTTGAGAACCGTACCGTCATTATGATTGGCGCTACGACGGAGAACCCGTACTTCGAGGTCAACTCGGCACTGTTGTCGCGTGGGCGCGTGGTGGAACTTGAGCATCTGAAGGATGAGGATATCGCCACGCTTATTGAACGTGCGCTTGAGGCACCGCAGGGCTTGAACGGTAAGTTCTCGGCCGATGAGGATACGGTCAAGACCATCTGTACGCTGGCAGCGGGTGACGCTCGCTCGGCGCTCACGACGCTCGAGCTTGCGAGCGAGATTGCCGTCACGCGTCCCGATACCGAGGGAACGCCAGCGCCCGCGGCGGGGGAGCGCTATCCCATCACCGTGGATGACGTGAAGATCGCCAACCCGCGTCGCGGCTTTACATACGACAAAAACGGCGACATGCACTACGACATCATCAGTGCGTTTATTAAGTCTATGCGCGGTAGTGACCCCGATGCCACGATCTATTGGCTCGCGCGCATGATCGATGCTGGGGAGGATCCTAAGTTTATCGCTCGCCGTATTATGATTCACGCTTCTGAGGATGTTGGCAACGCCGACCCGCAGGCGCTTTTGGTGGCGCATGCCGCGTTTAAGTCTGCCGAGGTCATTGGCTATCCCGAGTGCCGCATTAACCTGGCTCAGGCTGCACTCTATGTGTGCTTGGCGCCAAAATCCAACGCGTGTGAGGCTTCGATCGATGCGGCGCTGGCCGATATCCATTCTAGTGGGCTTCGCGAGGTGCCGAGTTATCTGCGCGATCGCCATCGCCCGGGCAGCGATGAATACGGTGTGTATAAGTATCCACATGATTATCCCGAAGGCTGGGTCGATCAGCGCTATTTGCCCGATGGCTTGGAACGCGGTGCATTTTGGCAGCCTGCCGGGCGCGGCTGGGAAGAGTGGCGCGTAGAGCAAAGCGAACGCGACCGCAGCGGGAATGCACCGAGGTAGCTGCTGATAATTTTGTCCCACGTTGCTGCTCTTGGCATGTTCGGTCCCCTTTGGGGTACCATGAAAAGCGTCTGTATTTCGATTCTTCCGGGAGGCTTGTATGAGTCCCATTCAAATCGCCCTGCTGCTGCTCGCCGTTGCCGGCGTGTGGGCCATCGCTGAGCTCGCGCTTACCCTGCGCAAGACCCGCAATGTTGTCGACTCGCTCGATAAGACCGTGAACGACCTCAACAACACCATCGCCGAGGCTCAGCCTGTGGTGGCAAAGCTCGATGGCGCTGTCGATGAGCTTACGCCGGCGCTTGCCCAGATGGAGCCGCTGCTTAAGTCGAGCAAGACGGCAGTTGATGCCCTTACCTCCAATCTCGTAGAGGTCGAAGCCGTGGTTCGCGACATTTCCGAGGTTACGGGCAGCATGGCCGAGGCCAGCAATGCTGTGTCGAGCGTGACCGACTCTGCCGCCGGTGCTGTGCAGAAGCTCTTCAATAAGGTGAAGGCTCCTGCAGCCGACGCCGATCGCAAGCTCGCCGCTGCCGCTGCGGAGGCCGAGCAGCCTACCGAGCGCGTCCTAATTGGCGAGGACGAGGCCGCCGCGGGCGACGATGATGGTCAGAAGTCTGTATCCAAGCCGGCTCAGTATTACACCTATACGCCCGCCGAGACCTCTGAGGAGTCCTGCGATGAGTAGCGAAGCAACCTGCCCTATCACGCTGACCGTTGCCGGTGACCCGCGTCTCGCTCGCCTTGTGCGCATGACGGCAGCCAACGTTGGTGCCCTGTGCTCTATGTCTGTCGATCGCATCGAGGACATCCGCATGGCTGCTGAGGAGGCTTTCATCTTTGGTTGCACCGCGGTCGACTGCGATGACATCACCATCAAATTCGATGTCGATGAGACCCACGTTGGCATGACTATTACCTTTGGCGACCAGGCTACGGTCGATGAAGACGACCAGGCTGCGGTGTATGCCGAGCTCATCCTCGCGAGCGTGTGCGACTCCTACGAAAAGACTACGGCGCCCCTGACGCTTTCCCTCGACCTCAAGGCGGATATCTAATATGACCGAACGTTCCCGGAGCGGCAAGACCGCTTGGGACAAGGAGAAAACTCGCGAGCTGTTTCGTCGTTACAAGGAGACCGGTGATCCGGACGCCCGTGAGCAGCTCGTCATGTCCCATATGAACCTGGTAAGGTTTCTTGCCAACAAATTTAAGAATCGCGGCGAGCCGCTCGACGATCTCATGCAGGTCGGCTATCTGGGCTTGCTCAAGGCTATCGACCGTTTTGATCCCGAGCGCGGACTCGAGTTCACGACGTTTGCGACACCCACTATCCTGGGCGAGATCAAACGCCATTTTCGCGACAAGGGCTGGAGTGTGCGCGTACCGCGTCGTCTGCAGGAGCTCTCGGCCAAGGTCAACCAGGCTACTGACAAACTTACCAACGAGCTGCAGCGTTCGCCCAAGGTTGAGGAGATCGCTGAGTATCTAGATGTGACTGTCGATGAGGTCCTCGAGGCTATGGAATCGTCTTCGGCCTATACCTCGGTGCCCATCGAGGCTCCTGGTGCGTCCGATTCCGACGATGCGCCCTCGATTCTCGACCGTTACGCCGACGATGACAACGAGCTCGACTTTACCGATGACCGCCTGGTGATCGAGGAAGCCATCCGCGATTTCTCGCCGCGTGAGCGCGAGGTGATCGAGCTGCGCTTTGTGAAGGGCATGACCCAGATCGAGATTGCCAAGAAGCTGGGCATCTCGCAGGTGCAGGTCTCGCGTCTGCTGCGCCGCACGCTTAAGAAGATTCAGGACAAGATCGACCCCGACGGAGTGATGATTCGTTCATGAGTGAGCACCCCCAACAAACCGATCGCGTGCTGCGCGACACCCGCGTTCTGACGCTGCGCATTTGGGCTGTTGTCGGCTGCATTGTTATTGCTGCTGTCATCTTTAACCTTATGGGCATCCTGGCACCGGTTATTGAGTTTCTTGCCGTTGGCTCCATCATTGCTTTTGTGATGTCCCCGATCACCAACTGGCTCGAGCACCATGGCGTGAATCGCGGCATCGGTTCGCTTATTGCGCTAATTGTTGTTGTTGCCGTGCTCGTCGGTGTCGTTTGCATCTTGTCGCCGATTCTCTTTGGTCAGATCATGGAAGTCCTGAGCCGCCTGCCCGAGCAGCTTCGTGTTGCGGGTGGCGATCTCAACGAGATGATCTCGCATGCCAAGACGCTCAACAACACGCCGCTCAAGGAGTATTTGGACGATAATCTTTCGTCGCTGGTTGCCGTGGCATCGAAGTATGTGTCTCAGATCGCTGCCGAGCTTGGCCGCGGTGTGTTCCCGCTCATCACCAATACGGCTTCGCAGTTGTTCGTGATCTTCCTTGGTCTGGTGCTTGCCTACTGGATGGCCTGCGACTACCCTCGCATGCACCACGAGATTTGCACCATCATCGGTCAGGAGAAGGAGACCTCGTACCGCTTTATGGTCGCCATTCTTTCTCGCTCTGTCGGCGGCTACATGCGCGGTATGGTCGTGACGTCCATCTGCGGTGGTTTCCTCGCCTTTATCGGTTTTATGATCATCGGCCATCCGTATGCGGCGCTCATGGCTATCTTTACCGGCACCATGCATTTGGTTCCGGTCGTCGGTCCTTGGGTGAGCGCAGCAATCGCCACAGTGCTCGGTTTCATGTTCAGCCCTATGTTGGCGTTATGGACGCTCATCGTGACTATGGTCGCGCAAAACGTCACCGATAATGTCATTTCGCCCAAGGTCATGCAGAGCTCGGTGCAGGTGCATCCCATCATGAGCCTCACGGCGCTCGTTATTGGCTCGGCACTCATGGGGCCCATCGGCATGATTATTGCCATCCCGCTGTGTGCGGCCCTCAAGGGTATCTTCGTGTACTACTTCGAGAATGAGACCGGCCGCCAGCTTGTGGCCTATGACGGCGCCGTGTTTAAGGGCACGCCGTACCGCGATGCCGATGGCAACCCGGTCGCCGCCTACGACGCGCTCGGCGACGACACCTTCATCTACGAGTCTGAGCTCATCGGCAACGAGACTGCGCCCGAGGCCAAGGCCATGCCCAAGCCCGAGCTCGATAATCCCTGGATTAAGCTCTCTGGTCTGCAGCCCGATGCCACGGGCTTCTTCAAGAACCCCTTTGCCAAGGACGATGACTCCAACTCGGACGACGATACCAAAACCGGCATCGACGGCTCCATGGACGATTCGGATTCTAATTAGGTCCTATTAACGCTTCTTGAAGTTGTAAATGACAAGAAATGCGAGCAAAGCGATTGATAAGGGGCCGGCTACATAGAAAAAGAGAACGTCAATTGCGCGTAGAGCGTAATATGCATTATCGCCGGACATTGCTGCATACAATACGTAGCCAAATGCTGGTTGGTTTGCGTACCAGCAGGAGAAGGCCAAGAGCGCTAAAAGTGCTACTACCAGAAGTGCATTCAGGACAAATCGTTTGCTTTTCATCGATCGCTCCTTTCGAGTGGCTCTTATATGTAATTCTACAGCAGTCATTAGTTTTTCAAAGACTTTGGCTGTCCTAAATAACATGCACTTTCGCTGGAGGGTCGCTGTTTGCCGGCCCTCTTTTTTGCACTTGCGCGGTGGGATGGTAATATCGTTACGTTTGAACTGTTTCGATGTGAAACCGAGGAGATTCCCTCTATGAGTGCTGACTACCCGTCAATGACTACGGCCGAGATCCGCTCCAAGTTCCTCAACTTCTTTGAGGAGCGCGGTCTTAAGCTCTATCCTTCTTCGTCTCTTGTTCCCGACGATCCTTCGCTGCTGCTTGCCAACGCCGGCATGAACCAGTTTAAGGAGTACTACCAGGGCAAGAAGACCATGAAGGAGATCGGCGCGATTTCCTGCCAGAAGTGCGTCCGCACCAACGACATCGATTGCATCGGCGAGGACGGCCGTCACCTGTCCTTCTTCGAGATGCTCGGCGACTTCTCTTTTGGCGGCGTCTCCAAGGAGCAGGCTTGCGCCTGGGCCTTTGAGCTCATCACCGAGGAGTTCAAGCTGCCGCTCGACCGCCTGTACTTTACCGTCTTTACCGAGGACGACGAGACCCACGACGTGTGGCGTTCTCTGGGCGTTGCTGAGGACCACATCTCCCGCCTGGGCGAGGACGACAACTTCTGGGCCGCTGGCCCCACCGGTCCCTGCGGTCCGTGCTCCGAGATTTACTTTGACATGGGCGAGGAGGTCGGCTGCGG
>UQJA01000049.1 GCA_900541285.1 uncultured Collinsella sp. | reverse complement strand
GCCATTGCCGCGAACGCCCTCGCGACGCTCACCGCCACGGCCACCGCGCTCGCCATCGCGGCCGGAACGGCGGCGGTCGCCCGCACCGCGCTTGCCACCGCGCGAACCGCGGCCCTCGTCCTCGCGCTCGACACGACGACGGCCACCGCGATCATCATCCTCGCGACGGCGGCGATGCGCCTCGCCCTGGAACTGCTTGGCACGACGCTCGGCACGGTTACCGCGCGCAGGCTGCTCAGCGGCACCAGCACCAGCGCGCTCCTCGGCAGCCACCTCGCGGGCCACGCTCTCCACAGCCTCGTCCACGCGAGCCTGAACGCCCTCGCGCACGCGGGTCTTGCCGCCGCGCTTGGGACGGCTCGGACGCTCGCCGTCGCCGCGACGCTCGTCTCGACCGCGGTTGGAACGACCGGCCACATCGCCGTAATCATCGCCGTTGCGCTTGCCGTCGCGACGTGCCTGTTCAAGCTTCTTCTTGCTCTTGGACTTGCCGCGCTTGGTCTTCTTCTTCACCTTAAAGGCCGCAGGGTCGCGCTCGGGATCAACCGCTGGTGGGTTGGGACCCACATGCAGGTCACCGGCCTCGTAGATGTCGGCCGTCTTGTCCATGAGCTTCTCGATCTCGTAGAACTCGTCGACGTCCTGCTCGGTCACAAACGTAATGGCCCAGCCCAGCTCGCCGGCGCGGCCCGTACGGCCAATGCGGTGGATATAGTCGGTCGGCTCGGCCGGCACGTCAAAGTTCACGACGTAGCGCACGTCGCTAATGTCGATGCCGCGGGCAAGCACGTCGGTTGCCACCAACACGTCGACGGTACCGTCGCGGAAGGCCGAAAGGGCACGCTCGCGCTGGGCCTGGCTGCGGTTGCCGTGGATTGCGGCGGCCTTGATGCCTTTGCGCTCCAGACGACGGCAGCAGCTGTCGGCGCGGTGCTTGGTTCGCATAAAGACGATGACGCGCTCCGGGCCCTCCTTCTTGAGGAACTCGGGCAACAGGTTATTCTTGGCCTCGATGGACACCGGGAACACAAACTGGTCGACGGTATCGGCGGTCGACGTGGCGGGCGCGATCTCCACGCGGGCCGGGTCGCTCACCAAGTCGGTGATCTCGCCCACGGCCTCCTCGTCGAGCGTCGCCGAGAACAGCAGCGTCTGGCGCTCGGCCGGCGTCTCGCGCACAATGCGGCGGACGGCGGGCAAAAAGCCCATGTCGAGCATGCGGTCGGCCTCGTCGAGCACCAGCACCTTGACCTCGTTCAGGTGGCAGGCGCCCTGCTCGATCAGGTCGACCAGACGGCCCGGCGTGGCGACCAGGATGTCGCAGCCATACTTGAGTGCCGCGGTCTGCGGCTTGTAGCTCACGCCACCCACGACGGTCACGGCGACATGGCCGGTGACGTCGGCGATCTTGCTCGCGACCTCGTCGATCTGCTGGGCGAGCTCGCGCGTGGGGGTGATGACGAGCATCACGGGGCCACGGCCGTTGCCCTCGGGCTTCTTGGCGCCGCGACGACGGTTGCGACCGCCGCGCTCACGCACGGGCTTGGGCGGAGCGATGTGCTCCAGATTGTTCATGGTCGGCAGCAAAAAGGCGGCCGTCTTGCCGGTGCCGGTCTGAGCGGCGGCAAGCAGGTCGCGACCCTCGAGCACCATGGGGATGGAGCCGGCCTGAACGGGCGTGGGCGCCGTGTAGCCCAGGTTCTCAATAGCACGAAGCATCTCGTCCGAAAGCCCCAGCTCGTTAAAGGCGGGCAGGCTCTCGGTAGCGGACTCGACGGCCTGGGCAGCATTGGCCTCATCGGCCGCATCGAAGGCAGCCTGGGTCATGGCCTCGCGGGTCTCGTCCAGAATCTCGGCGTCGGTGACGTCGGATACAGAATTACGCATATGTTGTTGTTCCTTATCTGCACGCGTCATGGGCGCGGCATGCGGCCGCGCAGGCGTGCTTGGTAGTGCGCTAATACATACAAAAACAGGTGCGCACAGAGAGGAGATTGCTCAGCACGCTGGCGATCGCTTTGGCAGCCCTATCACGCGCCGTCCAGACGCAGCAGCCCTAAGCGATGGAGCAGATTCGCCGCCGGTTAGTATACCCGTGCTTCGCATGCCCCCACGTAAACCACAGATGACGAGGCGGACGGGGCGGGTCTGGGCCTATTGTCTCAATCTGTAACAGATGCAGGGCAAAACCGGGTCCAAATGTTACAGAATAAGACAGAGGGGGATTTACGTTCATTCCAAACCAAATCTCTCGCTCTTCCTGCAATTTCGAACATGTGGCCTATAATGTTGCTTTGGTTACGCTATATATTGCGCAGCCATTTCGCAGCCATTTAATACGTCTCCCACCGGGAGCCATTAATTCCTATCGCCATATTGGCTAGGAAGCAATCAAAGGAGGTATCCGTGGCAGCAGAGACGCCTTGCTCGGTCCTCTATAACGATATTCGCTCGTTCGGCGGTCTTAAACATCTCGAGATCGCCCGAATGCTTATCAATGGAAACTCTTATCTCGGCAGTACCCTGCTCGAGAAATGCTCTTCCAACCGCTCGTATCTCACCCGTTACATCGTCCATCGCAAGCCTGACCAGTGTGCGCCCGCCATCTACAGCGACTTTACCGTCACCACGCTCAACCTTTCCGCGGCAATCTGCAGCAAGCTCGGCGGCGGCGAGTCCGCCTATCAGGCAATCGCCGAGCACTATCGCGGTCCGGCCGCCAACGAAATGATGTCGGCTCTCGCCAGCCACAAGCTGGACAGCCGCCTATATGCAAATGCCCTCAATCGCATCGACAACTTTGACGGCAATGCCGTGCGCGAAAAAAGCACGCTCTTTTTGATGCTCTTTGTGGCAACGGGAGCGCTCGCCGATCCCGTTCAGGGCGTGGCCACCGTCGAGCGCTTTTGCAACAGCAAGACGGGCGGGCACTTTGGCACCACCGAAACTACCGTCGGACGTGGCTTTATGAGCAGCCTGGAACAGCCGTGCACCGTCGCCCCCAATCTCGGTCTGCTCAGAACCCATGCCGACAACTGCGCCGGCATGCAAATCCATCCCCTCACACGCGATCCGCGCGGCACCGTGATTGGTTCTTTGCCCAAAACCTCGCCCAGCATCACCGATGTAGGCGCCGACGCCTCGCGCGAGCATCTTCGCATTTGGCTCGAGGGTGAGCACTGGTACGCCCAGGGCCTTGGATCGACCAACGGCACAGTGCTCGAATCGGGCGCGCGCGACGGCGATATTGTGATTGAGCCGCCGCGCGACCAACGCGAGCCCGGCAAGATCTATCCCCCGGTGGAAATCGAAAACAGCGACAGGCTCCATCTGGGTCTCTACACGACATTCCTTGTCATTGTGGACTAGCACGGACGGCGATCGGAAGACGGTCGCCATCCGTCTTCCGTCTTCTACCTTCTGCGTCGTAAACGACAATACTCAGCGGTATACGTGAGCAGTGCGGCTATCATAGTACTTTACCGATATCCGCACTGCCCACGTATACGCGCGGCGACCCATGCCAGACAAAGGAACGCCATGGATACTACCGATAGCGCCTATGGCGACAAACTCATCCGTCTTGATACGTTCGATACCGCCGTGGCGGTCGACCCCAGCGCCGAGGACGACGCCAAGCGTCGGTTTATGACGCTTATTCTCCAGACGACCCACCGTAACAACGGCAACATCGGGCACGTGCTGCGCGCGACCAACACGAGCGGCGAGGTCTTTGCCGTCAAGCTACTCAAGGACAATGCCATCCTTTCCGGCCAAGCCCCCGACCGCTCCGCCGAGCAATCGGCAGCGCACCTGGCCAACACAGCCGCGCTATTCGAGGAGTACCGTCATCTGTGTACTGTCTCGCACCTGCGCGGATTTCCGCGCGTCTATGGCTACGGATCGTGCGAGGATAACCCGCTCATCCTCATGGAGTGGGTCGAGGGCACCTCGCTCAAGCAGGCGCTGCCCCTGCTTCCGCACGACGCCTCGGGCGGGCTGACCACCCAGATAGTCGCCGCCGTCGGAAACGCCGTGCTTCGTGCGCTCTTGATAACCCAAGGCCTCGTGAATCCGGTCATCCATCGCGACCTGTCGCCTGCCAATATCATGTTCCGCACCACCAGCCGAACGCTCGAGCAGCAGATTGCCGATTGCTCCTTTGACCCCTGCCTCATCGACATGGGCTCCGCGACCATGGCTCTCGGCGATGACACGATCACCCGGCGCGCCGACATCTGGCGCTTTGCCACGCCCGCATACGCCGCGCCCGAGATGCTCACGCAGGATATCGAAGGCATCGCGGCCCTTCGCCGTTCGCCGGCAATCGACGTCTATGCGCTTTCGAGCATTCTGTACCAGCTCTACAGCGGTCGCAAGCCGTTCGACGTCGAGTCGACGGGTGCCGCGGCAACCGGCTCGTTCTACCTCATAAAGACCAAGACCAAGCCGGCACCGCTCGAGCCGCGCTGCGAGGGCGATGAAGCGCTCGTCCAGATCATCATGAAAGGTATCTCGGTTGAACAGGGCGATCGCCCCACCGAGCAGCAGATGCTCGAGGCGCTCTCGGCATACCTCCCCGCTGCAGAATCTGAGGGCCGCGAAGGCGCGGGCAGTGACGCCGCAATCGACATCGACTCCGGTACACACCTTAAGGTCGACGTCGCCGGCGAGCGAGCGCGAGAGATTCTAGAGCAGGCCCGGCACGATGCCATGACCCGCCGCCGCTTTATTATCGGTGGCGTTGTCACAGCCGTTGCGGGGCTCAGCGTCATTGGGGCGGCGACTCATGGCTTTGGCATCCCCGACTACCTGGACGGCATCCGCGGTTCGCTTGATGACTACACCTGGGATCAGCTGCAGGAGAATTCGCTCAAGATTAAGGCCGCCGAGACCCGTAGCGAGGCACGCGAGATTGCCAAGCGCTTTCATCTGCTCGATGCCGATGGGCATATCCCCTATCCGTGCACCAAGCGTGTCACGCTCACCAACGGGCTGCAGGTTGGCGCGCAGCTTGTGGGCATCCGCCACGATGAGCTTCTGGACGGGACGGGCAAGGCCGGACTGACGTTTATGTTCGATGCGGGTATTGCCGAGCGCAACGCTGCGGCTGAACCGCCGAGCGCCGGCTGGGCAGATTGCGAGCTGCGGGAATGGCTCGACGGCGACGGCCTTAAGCTGCTGCCCAACGAGTTGCGCGCACTCATCAAATCCGTTAAAAAGATCTCGAATAACGTTGGCGCCGCCAACAGTGCATCGTGTCTGAGCGAGTTGCCCGCAACCCTTTGGCTGCCCGCCATGGTCGAGCTGTGCGGTACGCAACCGCCCGATTCGTTTGCCAAGGACTATCACTACCTGGCAGACATCTACAACGGCGAGGGCAAGGAGTATCAGCTCTTCCGCGAGCTCAAGGTGAGCCCGTATTCCACGAACGAGACGATGGTCCGTCAGTGGAAGGGCAAGGACACCTGTTGGTGGGAGCGCACGGTGAGCCCCGACACATCGGAGAGCGAAGGCACGCTCTATATGAACCGCGTGGGGCACGACGGCGACGTCTTTACGTACGCAACGCCTGCGGAAAAGCCAAACAAGCTAACCTGTGTGATCCCCGGGTTCTGTATCTAGGCGGCGGGCGTCTTGCCGTGACGGGACCCCTCCCCGGCAATTGTCTTGATCTGTAACAGTTAGAGGTCATTTTCCCTGCCAGATGTTACAGATTGAGATGATTGGTTGGGACGGTCCATCGGTCAACCAACTACCCTCATCTGTAGCGAAATGTCATACATTTTTTCTGTACTGGACACCCCCAGGGGGTATAGGTGTATAGTATCGGTTGGTTAACATTTCCGACACTACGTCACAGAAAGGAGAAGCCATGGCTCAAGATAAGTTTGACGTGGGCGGCATGACGTGCGCCGCGTGCCAAGCGCACGTGGACCGTGCCGTGAGCAAGCTCGACGGCGTCGAGAGCGTCGCGGTCAATCTGCTCGCCGGCTCCATGCTGGTGGACTATGACCCCGCGCAGGTCACCCCCGACGATATCTGCACCGCCGTCGACCGCGCGGGCTACTCGGCCTCGCCCATCAGCACGGGCACCGACGCTGTCCAAAGCGGAAGTGCGCAAGCCAGGTCCGGCGCCGCCCATATGGAGTCGCCTACCAAAAAGCTGGAGGCCACTGCCTCCGCCATGCGCACCCGTCTCATCATCTCAATCATCTTTCTTATCCCGCTGTTCTACATAGGCATGGGACACATGCTCGGCTGGCCGCTGCCCAGCGTCTTCACCGACCACACCCACAGCATGACGCTCGCCCTCACCGAGTTTGTCCTGCTCATCCCCATCGTCTACGTCAACGACGTGTACTTTATCAACGGGTTTAAATCGCTCGCGCACGGCGCGCCCACCATGGACGCCCTTATTGCCGTGGGCGCCACCGCCTCCATCGCCTGGTCGCTCTACGCCATGTTCGTCATGGCCGACCAGCTAGCCGCAGGTCAGGTGCACGAGGCCATGATGACAAGCATGGACAACCTGTATTTTGAGAGCGCCGGCACTATCCTGTCGCTCGTCACCGTGGGCAAATACCTCGAGACGCGCAGCAAGTCCAAGACCGGCGGCGCTATCGAGGCGCTCATCGACTTAGCACCCAAGACCGCGACCGTCGTGGCCGAGGACGGTATCGAGGCCACCGTCGACGTCGATGCCATTCTGCCCGGCCAGGTGCTGCGTGTGCGCCCCGGCGAGTCCATCCCCGTTGACGGCGTGGTGCTCGAGGGCAGCTCGGCCGTGGACGAGAGTGCGCTCACCGGCGAGTCCATTCCCGTGGAGAAGTCCGCCGGCGACACCGTCAACGCCGCCACCGTCAACCGCACCGGTTCGTTTACCTTCCGCGCCACGCGCGTGGGTGCCGAGACATCGCTCGCCAAGATCATCAAGCTCGTCGAGGATGCCAACGCCACCAAGGCGCCTATCGCCCGCCTGGCCGACAAGGTCGCCGGCGTATTCGTGCCCGTGGTGTTCGCGATTTCGGCCGTGACCTTTGTGGTGTGGATGGCACTGACAGGCAGCATAAACGAGGCACTCACCTCTGCCGTGGCCGTGCTGGTGATCAGTTGTCCGTGCGCGTTGGGCCTGGCCACGCCCGTCGCCATTATGGTAGGCACCGGCAAGGGCGCCGAGATGGGCATTCTGTTTAAGAGCGCCGAAGCGCTGGAGAATCTGCGCAGCGTGGGCACGGTGGTGCTCGATAAGACGGGCACGGTCACCCGCGGCAAGCCGGCCGTGACCGATATCGTAGTAGCCACGCGCACTGACGGCTCGCCCATGAGCGAAAAGGCACTGCTCAAGTTGGCCGCCGCGTTGGAGCGCTCGAGCGAGCACCCACTGGCCGAGGCGATTATGGCCGAGTGCGAGACACGCGGGATCGTCGCGCGCATGGTCGAAGACTTTACTGCCGTGCCCGGTCGTGGCGTTACGGCGCACGAGGGGCAAAACGCCATTGCAGCCGGCAACGTACGCCTGATGGACGAGCTGGGCGTTACCGTGCCCGCGGGTCTTGCCGAGCAATTTGCCGCCGAGGGCAAGACGCCGCTGTTCTTTGCCAAGAACGGCGAGCTTGCCGGCACCGTTGCCGTAGCTGACGAGGTCAAGGAGACGAGCGCCGAGGCCATCGCCGCGCTCCGCAAGCTCGGCGTCGACGTGCGCATGCTCACCGGCGACAACCGTGTGACGGCCGAAGCAATCGCCCGCCGCGTGGGACTGAACAGCAAGCAGGTCATCGCCGACGTCCTCCCCGCCGACAAGGAGCGCCACGTCAGCGAGCTGCAGGATGCGGGCAGCAAGGTCGCCATGGTGGGCGATGGCATCAATGACTCCCCCGCCCTGGCGCGCGCCGACGTGGGCCTTGCCATCGGCACCGGTGCCGACATCGCCAAAGAAGGGGCAGATGTGGTGCTCATGCGCAGCGACCTCATGGACGTCGCCCGCGCCATCGAGCTTTCGCGCGCCACGATCCGCAACATCAAGCAGGACCTGTTCTGGGCACTGTTCTACAACGGCATCGGCATTCCGCTCGCCGCGGGCGTGTTCTTCCCCCTCACCGGCTGGCAACTCTCGCCGATGTTCGGCGCCGCGGCCATGAGCCTGTCGAGCGTGTGCGTCGTAAGCAATGCGCTGCGCCTGAAATCCTTTAAGCCTAAAGTGGCAAAATAGGCTCGCCATTAAGTCCATTTAGAACGGGTTTTCCAGGTGCCCGAGATTGACCTGAAAGAGGAGCGACGCGTACTTTGGTACGCGAGCGACGGCTTGAAGGTCAAGGTCGGGTGCCTGGGAAAGCCGACACAACAGAGAGGAATACCCATGCATTACACAATCAAGACTTCCGGCCTTACGTGCGGCCACTGCGACGCTACTGTCGAGACGGCACTGCTCAACGTGGCCGGCGTGACCGACGCCGACGCCGATCACGAGACCCAGACCGTCCAGGTTGAGTGCGCCGACACCGTAACCGCCGAGCAACTCGCCGCCGCTGTCGAGGCCGCGGGCGAGAAATTCCACGCCCTGTCTGTGACCGCCGCGTAGCGACCTGAACGTACCCCTCCCCCGACCAGAAACGAGGACCCGCCATGATGGCAGACCATAAATCGGTGACCCGTATGCTCAAGACGGCACGCGGACAGATCGACGGCATCCTGCGAATGGTCGAGGAGGACCGTTACTGCGTCGACATCTCCACGCAGCTCATGGCAACACAGGCGCTCCTCGCGCGCATTAACGCCGACGTGCTCAAGGCACATATCGAGGGCTGCGTGACTTCGGCAATCGAATCGGGCGACGAAGACCTCAAAGCCGCCAAGCTCGCCGAAATCGAACGCGTCGTCGACAAACTCTCCAAGTAATTGGGGCATTGGGGACAAACTTCTCTGCACCGTCTTGGTATTCCGGGGACAGGTACGTCTGCACCACATTGGTGCAGATTAACCTGTCCCCCTTGCTCTAAATCGGGTATAAGGCGTGCGGCATATCGAATGAAAGGCAATTTGCATGAATGACTTTATGAAGGGCCGCAATGGCGCTGACGAACTCACCATCGTGATGGGCTTCGCAGGCATTATCATCGCCATGATCGGTTCGATGGCTCGTATCCAGTGGCTCAGCTGGATTGCCATCGCCGTAATCGTGATTGGCGTGCTGCGCGGCCTGTCCAAAAATATCGATGCACGTCGCAAGGAGAACGAGGCCTTTGTCGCCACGACTGCAAACGTACCCGGCTTGGGCAAGTTTGTAGCTAGCTTGGGCGGCGGAGCTGCAGCGGCCAACGCCTCGCGCGCAGCCGGTACTAGCAAGGAAAACTTTGAACGTGCCAAGCGCACAGCCAAGAAGATGTGGAAGGGCCGCAAGACCACGGCCTATCTCAAGTGCCCCAACTGCGGCCAGATGCTCTCCGTTCCCAAGGGCAAAGGCAAGATCCGCGTCACCTGCCCCAAGTGCCATGCCAAGATGGAGACGCGCTCATAGCCGCCATACCATGGGACAAATAAAAGCCGAGGCCTCGCACTGGGACTTCGGCTTTTTCTGATTATGACAAAAGGATTGTCCCTTTGTCGCATCGCCATATCGCGCGCTTACGCCACGCCATCGCGGGCAAGCTCCTCGGCCAACGCCTCGGCAGGCATGGCCATAATCGCGTCGAGCTCGGCGTCCACCTCGGGAATACGCTTCACCTTGAGCTTGCGCACCAGATCACCGCGACACATCACGTGCGTCGGCTCACGCAGTGCGCACAGGTCATTGAGCGGATTCTTGCGCGTCACCAGGATGTCGGCGGCCTTGCCGCACTCGATTGTGCCGGTCTCGCCGCCCAGCCCCAGCAGCTCAGCATTGACCTGCGTGGCCGTATGCAGCGCGAAGGCATTGCTCACGCCCACGTACTTGGCAAAATAGGCCACCTCACGCCACATGTCGTACTGCGTCACGAACGGGCAGCTCGAGTCCGTACCCAGGCCCACCTTAACGCCAGCTTCCAGTGCGGCACGGGCGCTCTCGATGATGCCCGAGCACACGATGTCGCCGTTCTTCTTTTGTGTATCGGTCGAATGGGTCTTTTCCGGGTCGAGCAACACAAACGGCAGCGCCGGGCTGATAGTGCAGGTCACACTCGGCGCACGCCCCTCGAGCTGCGTGCCCGCGGCGCCATGGTACAGCTCCAAAATCTCGGGTGTCAACGGAGCGCCGTGCTCAATCGTGTCAACGCCAGCCTCAAGCGCGGCCTTCACGCCCTCGGTACTCTCGAAATGGGCCATAGCCGGCAAGCCCACCTCGTGCGCAGCCTTGCACGCCGCCGTGGCAACCTCCACTGGCATGCGCAGCACGCCCGGCTCGCCCACCTCGGTAGCGTCGAACACGCCGCCCGTCACGAACAGCTTGATGACATCGGCACCGCGCGCATACAGGTGTCGCACCTGCTCGGCCGCCTCGACGGGCCTGTTGGCCACCTGGGCGAACAGGCCCGCGCCATGGCCGCCCGGCACCGTTACGCCCGTTCCCGGCGCCACCAGGCGAGGACCTTGATACTTGCCGGCATCGATAGCATCGCGCACGGCCAGATCGGCAAACAGCGGGTCGCCCGCGCCGCGCACCGTGGTCACGCCACTTGCCAGTTGTTGTTGGGCGCTGCCCTTAAGAATATGGCGCACGATGGCGCGCCCCACGGGATTATCGAGCTTCTTCATCAACGCACCCGCATCGCCCGCCGAAACCGGCTTGCCCGAACCGCACAAATGCACATGCATATTGATGAGGCCCGGCTGAGATACGCACCTGCCAGGTCGATAACCTCGGCACCCGCAGGCACCTGCGCCACAGCACTCGGCCCCATCCATGTGATGACACCGCGCTCAACGGCCACGGCCATATCGGGTTGCGGCTCCATATGCTCCGAACCATCCAGAATGGTCGCATTGATAAACAACGTGGAACGATCGGCAGATGCCATATCGAGTTCCTCCCTCACGATTAACTTGAACATTTGTCCATTATCACCTAATGCAGCGACCTAAAGTCGAGCATATCGGTTAACGGAGGGACGAGTGAGATGCGAGGGCAAACGGAGACAGCGTGGCGATACTTCGGCCGTGCTGACGAAACATCTCAATCTGTAACAGTTAGGCCGCCCCCAGGCCGTTAAACGTTACGCATCGAGACTTATCAGCAGCTCCTACTCCCATTCCTGTTCGTAGATGTTGAGCGACTTTACGTACCGCCCCTGGGCGCCCATGATGTCGCGGACCAGGCGCAAAAAGAAGCTGACGCACGAGGTGTCAAAGCCGTCCTGCAGGTCCTCCGGATGCACCGCACCCGGCCCATCGACCGCCGTGTCACTCAGGCGTGCGATGTCATACAGATAGAGTTGTCCCGCCGTCAGCCAGACATCGTCGACGCAGGCGAGGCGCACCGCAATCGCTCCGTCGCTCCAATGCTCCTTTTGCACGATATGCGGGTCGTAGATATCAAAGCGACGGTCGGTGCGCGCGTCCTTCAGCGCGACCATACCAGTCGCAGGATCCTTGTCCAAAATGCCAAAGCGCGAGAAATACTGCGTGTCGCGTACCTGCTCGAGCCGCTTGAGCGAGGCAGGCGAAAGCGATGTCGGCGGCTCGTCAACATACAGCTCGAGCAGCGTCTTGCCATGGCGATAGGGGCGCTCGAAGAGCAGCCAATCGGTAAATGCCATGTTGTAGGCCATGATTTCGTTTTGCGAAGGCTCGGTGCAATAGCTGAGCCACGGGTCGACAATGATCTCGAACTGTTCGCGCGCCGGCTCCAAAAACTGGAACTTCCGCAGCATCCAAAAATGGGCCATGTCGGCAATATCGTTGCCGACGGCTTCGGCTAGCTGCGCTCGGTCTAAAGCGTGGTCAATCATGGCATCCTCCTCAAACTGATAGACCTCAATTTGAGCTTACGAGGAGGGTGGTCGGCCACGACCAGCGCGGGCAAAATAGGCCTCCGGCTGCAAACCAGATGCTGACCAAACACTTGACAAAAAGCTTGACCGAAAATGCGCACCGCAACAAAACCGCAGGTAAACATAGACGGCCAACACGCCCTTTTGAGCCAGATACCCACAGCCACCACAGAAACAACAGGTGACCACAGCCCAAGAAGTCGACAAATGAACACCCGTACGTCGACAAACGAGCAAATCGCTCGCAAAGAGTGTCCCCAACGACTAGACAAAAAATGACTAGTCATTGGAGACGTTCTTAAATGACTACTTTACAGCTCCAGCGCGTCGGCGACTTCGGCTGAGCAGGCCAGGGCGTCAGCCATGGCGTTCACCACGAGCGAGCTGCCGTTGCGAGCATCACCCGCCACATACACCGGCGCGGCATCCGCGGCGACGCCGTCGACACGGGCCGCAAGGTGCGAGCCCTCGGCAGCCATCACCGGCAGCGGACGACCAGCGGTGGCAACAGGCACGCCAACGGCGTCGAACACGCCATGCTCGGGACCCGTAAAACCGCAGGCGATGAGCACCAGCTGGGCCGGCACCTCGTGCTCGGAGCCCGCGATGCGCTCGGGCTTGCCAGCCGACCAATCCAGATCGACCACGCGCAGGCCCGCGGCCGCGCCCTTCTTGTCCAACAGTACCTCGATCGTATCCACACCCCAAGCGCGCATCTCGCCGCCCATGGTAGCGATGGCCTCCTGCTGGCCGTAATCGGTCTTCTTCACGTTGGGCCACTGCGGCCAGGGGTTGCTCGCCGCGCGCGCATCAGGCGCCGCCGGCAAGAACTCAAACTGGCGCACGCTGCGCGCACCCTGACGTACCGCGGTGCCCATGCAGTCGTTACCGGTATCGCCGCCGCCAATGACCACAACGTCCAGGCCGCGCGCGTTCACCGCGGGGTCGCCGCCATCGAGCACCGAGACGGTCGAAGCCGTCAGGTAGTCCACGGCATACACCACGCCCGGGGCATCAATGTTCGCAGCCGAAAGCCCACGCGGAGCACGGGCGCCGGCAGCCACCACGACGGCGTCAAAGTCGTCGAGCTTGGCGGTAACCTTGGGATCGCTCACGTCGGCACTCAGCTCGAACACAATACCCAGCTCGCGCATGAGCGCCACGCGACGCTCGACCACGGACTTCTCGAGCTTCATGTTGGGAATGCCGTACATGAGCAGACCGCCCGGGCGGTCGTCGCGCTCAAACACCGTCACGCGGGCGCCACGACGCGCAAGCTCCCATGCTGCCACCAGACCAGCGGGACCGGAGCCCACCACGGCAACCGTGGGTGCACCCTCCCCTGCCGGCTCAAAGCGGTGCGGACCGCCGTTGGCCCACTCATGGTCGCTAATCGCGCGCTCGTTGTCATGGATCGTCGTGGGCTGGCCATCGACCGAGCCCAGGTTGCATGCGGCCTCGCACAGCGCCGGGCACACGCGACTCGTGAACTCGGGCATGGGCGAGGTGAGTGACAGGCGCTCGGCGGCCTCGTCCCAACGGCCGCGGTACACCAGCTCATTCCACTCGGGAATCAGGTTGTGCAGCGGACAACCGCTCGGACGTGCCTTGCCAAAGCTCGCGCCCATCTGACAAAACGCCACACCGCACATCATGCAGCGGCTCGCCTGGGCACGGCGCGCGTCGTCGTCGAGCTCCACGTACAGCGGATCGAAATCGCGGCTGCGCTCCTCCACGGGGCGCAGCTCATGGGTCACGCGATCGATATCAAGAAAAGCACCGGGCTTACCCATGGCACTTACGCCTCCTTCTTGGTCGAAGCAACAGAGCTGGCAGCCACGGACGCAGCACCCGCAGCACCGCCCGCGACATCGAAGCGAGCAACATCCGCGGCACTCGCGCGACC
>UQJA01000048.1 GCA_900541285.1 uncultured Collinsella sp. | reverse complement strand
CTGCCGCTTAGATTATCATATCACCTATTGTTTGCCGGACAGACACGTCCAGCACCGTCGCCAGCTCTGTCGTGCTTACCTCCGTTTCCTCGGCAATGACATCAATAGCTTCAGACATGGCGCTCATCCTTCCTTGCGCAGTCCAGCCGGCTTGACTGTCTGCGCAAATTGTGATATGGTTGTGATATGGTATCGATAGTGCAAAACCATATCGCCTGAGGGGCGCAAGACCTGACTGTTGCAGCAGTCGGGTCTTTTTTTATGTCCGAATGCGGGACTCACCAGAATTGCACTGGAGCATCGCCCGGAGGCGGTGATGTTATGCTATATTGCGGGTGGACCGATAGTCCAAATAATTATGGGGGTATTGATTATGAAGCAAAAGAACGGTGAATCAAATTCCGCAGCGTACAAAAGCAGAACGAAGCCCGCGCAGTATATTGTGGTTGTCAAGCTTGACGGAAGTACACAAAAAGCGGAAAGCATTGAACATGAGGGAATCATCTATGACCGCACCGATCATGTTGAATTTGACCTTGATTCCGTGCCGGATTATGTTAGAGACAGACTTGCTGCGGCGACATTGGAATGCTACAGAGAATTCATTAAAAAGCCGGGAGCAATAGAGCTGCTTGACAAGAAAATACGAGAGAGAAAGGCAGCTAAAAATTAGCCCTTTTTTTAGCCCTTTTCTCGCAATTTAGCCCAGTTTTAGCCCATTCTAAAAGGGCTGTTGCAGGTCAAAACAAACCAGATCAAGCAAAAAGAAAAAAGCCAGAAACCATTGCAGTTTCTGGCTTTTCTTGAAAAATCAGCGCTTGGAGAACTGAGGCGCGCGACGGGCGGCTTTGAGGCCGTACTTCTTGCGCTCCTTCATACGAGGATCGCGGGTGAGGAAACCGGCCTTCTTGAGGTCAGCACGGTAGTCGCCAGCGTTCAGAAGAGCGCGAGCGATGCCCAGGCGCAGAGCGCCGGACTGACCGGAGATGCCGCCGCCATCGCACAGAGCGATAACGTCGAACTGACCGGCGGTGTCGGTCACCTTGAAGGGAGCAAGGGCGTTCTCAACGAGCTGATGACGGCCGAAATACTGCTCGGCGTCACGCTTGTTGATGGTCACCTTGCCGGTGCCGGGGACGAGACGGACGCGGGCGACGGCGTTCTTACGACGGCCGGTACCCTGGTAGACAACGGTGTTCTCAGCCATCTTTAAGCCTCCAGCTCAATCTTCGTGGGGTTCTGGGCAGCATGCGGATGCTCGGCACCAGCGTAGACCTTAAGCTTGGTCATCTGGGCACGGCCGAGGGTGGTCTTGGGCAGCATGCCGCGAACGGCGCGCTCGATGACCTTCTCCGGGTGCTTCTCCATAGCCTGGCGGAAGCTCTCAGCCTTGAGGCCGCCGTTGTAGCCGCTGTGGCGATAATAGGTCTTCGTGTCGGCCTTGTTACCGGTAAGCTGGACCTTATCGGCGTTGATGACGACAACGAAGTCGCCGCAGTCGCTGTTGGGCGTGAACTGGGGCTTGTTCTTACCGCGCAGGATCATTGCGATCTGGGTGGCAAGACGGCCCAGGACAGCACCATCGGCGTCGACGAGAACCCAGTTGCGCTGGACCTCGCCCTGCTTGGCGTAGTGAGTCGATTTCGAAATCACTTAGACTCCTCCATGTACAGTACGTGTTGTTACAGAGATTCACGGGGCTCTGCAAGTAACCCGTCCATATTACCCCGCTCGCCGTACGAGTCAACAGGTATTTTGGCTCCGACCAGAGTTTCTGCACATGTCATCCACGAGCTGTGATTTTTCCAGCTCTTTAGCTGTTTTCATTTTTGAGGGTTCGCCGTCGCTAGCGCTCAACGAACTCTTGGATTTCCGCGAGCAGGCGCTTTGCCTCCTGACGGCCCTGGATATACAGGTCGAGGAGCTTTGCCGAATCGTGCTCGACATGGCCGACCTCGACCGGCTTTTGCGGAGCGACGACCAACGCACGGCCCTCGCGCTCATACTTCCACAGGTGCATGCGCTGGATGTTGTAACGATCGTGGCGCGTCTCGATAGCTTCAAGCAGGTAGGGGTAGTCGGCATAGCGGGCGCGTGCGGCGGGCATAAACTCGTAGGGCTTTTTCTCGTACGAGCGGTCCTGCGTGACGATGACGACCGCACGGTCGAAGCCCGCCTCCTCGAGCACATGCTCGATGGGGACCGAATCGGCAACGCCACCGTCGACGTATTTGTGCCCGTCGATCTCGACCGGAGGCGTCACCAGCGGCAACGAAGTCGAGGCGCGCACGGCGTCGAGATCGAGCACAGCGCTTTTGACCGGCAGGTACGTGGCGGTTCCAAAAAGCATGTCCGTCGCGACGGCGTACATCTCGATGGGGCTCGCGTCGAACGTCTCGTTGTCAAAGGGATCCAGGCGGTCCTGGACATCATTGAAGATAAAGTCGTAACCCACAATGGAGCCCGTAGACGCAAACGATGCGGCGCCCATGAAGCGGCTGTCGTTGCAGAAAGCCAGGTTGATGCGGTTGGCACGGCCGATCTGATGCGACTTGTAGTTCACGCCGTTGAGGGCACCGGCCGATACGCCATATACCGCCGGAATCTCGACGCCGGCCTCCATGAGAACGTCGAGCACGCCCGCGGTAAACTGCCCGCGAAAACTGCCACCCTCCAAGACGAGCGCGACCTTGCCGGCGTTCTTTGCCTTATCTTCTGCAGTCATATTGACCTCCTGCGATTACGTTTGGCTTTCTTCTACCCAGTTTTGGGATGGAGGGCGCATAGGTTTTGGAGTTGAGGAGATGGAGCGGAAAGCGCGTCCCAGTTTGAGGCGGAATTCCGGGATGCACTTTCCGCCTGGGCCGCCATTGGGAAAGCGCGTCTCACCCTTCGTTGATGCGGGACACGGCAGGCTGCAGTACGATCGGCATCGCGTCTATATCTAGTCGAGGCTTTGCGCGGAGAATCCGCGTATTTGCTTCGCAAATCCGCACCGGCTTCGGCCGCCTGTCGGCGTCCTCGCCCGCTCGCTACAAACGCTTCGCGTTTGCTTAACGCCCGCGCCCTGCATAGAGTTCGATTCTCCGCGGTACGGACAAGAAATAAAAAGGCAGGTAGATATGAGTATCTACCTGCCTGTTACTTATGGTGGAGGCGCGGAGAATCGAACTCCGGTCCACGAAAGCCCCCTGATTGGCATCTCCAAGCTCAGTCGCTGGTTTTGTCTCGGACGCTTTGCGCGCAGCGACACGCTCGCGGCATCCCAATCGGTTCGGTCTTAGCCCGCGCCATACCGATTACGTGCGCGGGAGCATTCCCCTAAAATGACGTCGCGCCGGTGTCGGGGAAATCACCGGGTTGACGCGCCGCTATAAACTAAGCAGCGAGAGCCATAGGCTCAAAAGAAGAGTTGTTGTCAATTCAATTTGACGGTACCCCTGTTTAACGAGGCGAGGAGACCTCGGCTTGCTTCCTCTCTCAGAGCTATCGTGTCGAAACCAGTCGCCCCCGAATGTCGGGAAAGTCTGGATGGCATCGGGCCTGCAAACACCCGATAACCGTCGACTTTTCAAGGAACATGCGGGGCGAACCCCGCTTGTGGAGTGTTATCTTACCACGTTCTGAAAGCGGACAGCTGTTCTATGCACGAGCTGTGAAGACCCCAATGTGCGCCGCACTTCACACTTTTGCTACCGATCGCGTCACGTATATTTTCGCCAAGCAAAATTGACCCGTCGAAAGGACCGTTATGGATACCAAACAGCAACTCGTCAATGCCCTCGCAGGCCTGGGCTCAACCATTACCGAAGCTATGGATGTCATCGAAGGTTTTGTACCGTGCGGACATCCCGCCCTCACGGTATCGAGCGCACTCGTCGCGCTGGACGCTGACGATGATGCAGCACTCGCCCAGCAGCTTGAGACCGTCGAGGGCTTTATCGACCACGTGAGCGAGAACCGCGGCGTGGCCGCCTACCACGGCATCGAGGTCGAGCTCGCGGGCTCCAAAGCTGATCTGCTCGCAGCAATCCGCGAGGTAGGCGCCCTTATGCAGACCGCAGGCGTCAAGAACACCCAGGTCAACGAGTGGGTCTACCGCAGCCTGGCAGCACTCGACAGCTCTGACGAAAAGGCAGCCGAGCAGCTCGCGGAAAGTCCCACCATTAAGGCCGAGCTTTTGTAAATAGCAGACGCGGGCCCCTTGGCGCATCGTCGTCCAAGAGGCCCGCAAACAGTTCGCGTCAACCGATAGCCGCGCCGCCACGTTCGGCCAAAGCAAGAATCGGCATCATTTGACGAGGTGTCTTTGCTGCAAGATCGGCATGGTCGAGCAGTTTGCGGTCATTGGTCACCAAGTAATCGACCTGCGCGCGCTTACACGCGGCGAGCACCAAATTGTCCTCGTAATCGCGATGGAGCGCTAAGTATTTGTCGGCCAGCCAAAGGTCCGACGCATCTGCACCCACGGCCGTAGCGTTTTCGGTCATATTCCGAACAAACGCCAGCGCCGCATCGCCAATCGCGCGGGCAGAAGCCTCGTCGAGCGCTCCCCCGCTGGCAAGAACGCTGCGCTTCAGCTCGTGTTGGACAACGTATAGCACGTCTTTAGCGATATGAACCGGAAAGAACAGCAACGCCCCCGTCTCCGTCGCCTGCCCAATAAACGCACGCGCGGCAAGCGACTCGGCATGGTCAACACAAAACGAATCAACCCATACGTTGGCGTCCACCATGATCTTGAGAGGCGCCCCACTCACTGGATCATCCCCTTTTGGCGATAATGCTCATCCATGGCTTCGGAATAGATTGTGTCCCAACCGCGATCGTCGGATACAGGCGACGCAGCGATGCCCATATCTGCATAAAGCCGGTCTGCCGCTGCCCATGATGCGGCGAACGGAGTATCGGGCGCGACGGTCTGTTGCCGGCCATCAACGGCAGACAGCACTTCCTCGCACTGCCCGCCGCCCTGTGCAACCTTCGCTACGACCTTTTTGATGAGCTCGGGCAGTGACCCGCCCGAAAGCCGCAGCACCTCCTCGGCACGGTTCTTGACCTGGCGATCTACGCGAACGTTCACTTGCGCCATGCCGCTAACAGCACCCATCTCAACCTCGCCTTCGACTCATGCTATCTTTGCTAGCATCACTATATATTGCTGCTAGCACATGGTCAAACGCAAAAGGCCTGCATTCTGGCGGATGCAACACCGTCCGAATGCAGGCCATAAACTCAAGCAAAAACGCTAGCGCAGGTAAGCCTTTGCGTTGCCCAGGCTGTAGGCGATCGTTGAGCCGTTGTGCAGCAGCGACGACGCCTGCGGAGTAATCATGCCGGTAATACCCAATGCCAACAGCGCCGAGTTGGTGAGCATCACCTTGGAATACGAACTCGTCAGACGGTCGATAAGCCCCTGACTCATGCGGCGCAGGCGCACGATCGCGGCGAGATCCGTATCGGTCAGGATGATATCGGCGACCTCCTTGGCGATGTCGCTTCCACCGCCCATTGCCAGCCCCACGTCGGCCAAACCGAGCGCCGGCGAATCGTTGACGCCGTCGCCCACCATGGCAACGTGGCGCCCCTCGCCCTTAATGTGCTCGACATACGCGTACTTGTCCTCGGGCAGCAGCTCGGCCTTAAACTCGTCGACACCTGCCTCGCGAGCAATGCGCTCGGCTGTGCGCTCCGAGTCGCCCGTGAGCATGACCACGTGCTTAACGCCCAACGCGTGCAAGTCGGCGATGGCCTCGCGGACCCCGGCCTTGAGCGGGTCCTCGATGCCGAGCACGCCCACAACGGTACCATCGACCGCCAGGTACAGCGGCGACAAGCCCTGCATCTGGGACTCGATGCGCTCCTTAATGTCGGACTCGAGCTGCGCGCTCTCATCCTCAAATACAAAGTGCGCGGAACCGATGATGGCGCGACGCCCTTCAATGGACGAAGCGATACCGTGCGCCACAATATACTCGACAGCAGCGTGACGCTCGCGGTGCTCGAGCCCACGCTCGTGAGCAGCGTTGACCACGGCACGCGCCACCGGATGCGGGAAATGCTCCTCCAAGCAAGCGGAAAGGCGCAGGATCTCGTCCTCGCTCCAGCCATCGGTGGTGAGTACGCAGGCAAGACGCGGCTGCGCCTCGGTGAGCGTGCCGGTCTTATCAAACACAATGGTGTCGGCCTTGGCAAACGACTCAAAGTACTTTGCGCCCTTGACCATGACGCCCATCTTGGCGGCATCGCTCATAGCGGTCATGACGGCAACGGAACCCGTGAGCTTGAGTGCGCACGAGTAGTCGACCATCAGCGCCGCCGAGGTCTTGATGAGGCTACGCGTGGTGAGCGCAACCAAGCCCGCGAGCAGGAAGTTCCACGGAACGATCTTGTTGGCAAGGTCCTCCATATGCGACTGGCCCTCGGACTTGAGCGAATCGGCCGTCTGCACGAGCGAGACGATCGAACGGAGCTTGGTCTGAGCCGTATTGGCGCGCACACGCACCAAGATGCTGCCGTCTTCCACGACAGTGCCGGCGAACACGTCGTCGCCTGCGCTGCGCTCGACAGCAAGCGGCTCGCCGGTCAGGGTCGCCTGGTTGACCATGGCGCTCCCCTGTTCGACCACACCGTCAATGCAGATGGACATGCCGGTGCGTACGGCGACCAGATCGCCGGGCTCGAGCTCGGTCGCAGCAACGCTCACCTCAGTGTCGCCGACGACCTTTTGCGCCTTGTCGGGCACATCGAGCAGCGAGTTGATGAGCTCGTTTTCGCTCATGGCGCGGGTGTAGTCCTCGAGCAGCTCGCCCACGTTGAGCAGGAACATCGTCTGGCCCGCAGTGTCGACATCACGCTTGACGAACGAAATGCCGATGGCCGAAGCGTCGAGCACAGGAACGGTCAGGCGCGGCTGTGCCAGCTCATGAAGGGCAGCGCGCAAAAATGCCATGTAACCGGCCACGACAAACACCGCACGCAGAGGCGTCGGCAAGAACCAGCGACGTGCGTAATGGGCGCCGACGAGTGTCGCCAGGTCCATAACGAGTTTGTGCTTGCGCGGCTCGAGTTGCATCACATAGCCCGACTTGGCATCGGCGATAGCTTGAGCATCGAGTGCGCCCAGGGCGTCGAGCACGCTCGTACGGCGCGGCTCGTCGTACTCCAGCGCCATCTGGCCAATACGGCCATAAACGCGCACCTTGTGCACGCCGTCGATATCGCCGCTGAGCTTAAGAAGTGCGTCGAGATCGCTCTCTGGCACAGGACCCGCCAATTGAAGACGGGTCCTGCCAGGGATCTCGCTAATAATCGAGAATCTCATAGTTTGTGCCTGGGAGCGTTACTCGGCTGCCTCGTCAGCAGCGGCCTCGCTCTGGGTGATGTAAGCAGCCTCGGCAACCATGTCATCGACATTGGCCTTGGCCTGCTCGACCATGTCCTGGTAGCAGTTCTTGACGCGCATACCGCACGCGATGCCCTGCACGCAGGCATTCTTTACCGGAGCGCTGGTGAGCAGCTTGATGCCGGCCGTACCAAGCAGAAAACCGCCACCGACAAGCAGGGTGTTAAAAGTCGACTTCTTCATGTTGCTTCTCCCTTTTGCCGCACAAGCGCGGCATGGTGCTTTAGCACCCGAGTTCATTAGTTTGCTCGAGCACGCTTTTGAGACTAGTTTAGTCGAACTATTATGGTCAACCAAAGTTAACCTTTTGGAAACTATGGGGTTGAATTCAATGTGACAAAGGGACTGTCCCTTTGTCACATTCCTACAGCTGCCAGGCAGCCGCTTCCTTTTGCAGTGCAACCATACGGGCAAATTCTCCGCCTGCCGCCTTGAGCTGCGCCGGAGCACCCTGCTCGGCAACCACACCATCCTTGAGCACAACGATTTTGTCGGCATTTTCCACCGTGCGCATACGGTGAGCAATCACGATAACCGTCTTACCTGCAAGCAGACGGGAGAGTGCTTGCTGTACCACGGTCTCGTTCTCCACATCCAAGCTTGCCGTCGCCTCGTCCAACAGCACGATGGGCGCGTCTTTGAGCAGCGCGCGGGCGATAGAGATGCGCTGGCGCTCGCCACCGGAGAGTTTGGAGCCGTTCTCTCCGATCATGGTGTCATAGCCCTGCGGCATGCGGTTCACGAACTCGTCGCAGTTGGCGGCACGCGCGGCCGCAAGCACTTCCTCATCGGTGGCGTCACGACGCCCGAGGCGGATGTTCCCCATCACCGTGTCGTCAAAGAGCAGCACATCTTGGAACACGATGGCGTAATCACGCAGCAGCACCTCGGGATCAACGCTCGCAACATCCACGCCACCCACGGTGACCGTGCCTTCGGTGGCATCCCAAAAGCGCGCGGCCAGGCGACTCACCGTAGACTTACCGGAACCCGAAGGACCGACCAGCGCCGTAACTTCGCCTTCCTTGGCGGTAAAGCTCACATCGGTAAGAACCTTCTCGCCGGCGCGGCCGTCCTCGCCCGCACCATAGCCAAATGCCACGTGATCGAACACCACATCGTGGCCCACGGGCTCAAATTTCTCGCTGCCCCGCGCCACAGGCTCTTCCATGATGGAACGCATGCGCTTGGCAGACGACTCGGCGGCAAACAGCTCGGACATTAACATTAACGCCTGGTCAAAGGGCGCATAGATACGGCTCACCATAAGCAGGAAGGCAAACAACACCAAAAAGTCGACCTGCCCGGAGGCGACCATCGCGGCACCCGTGACCAGCGTGGTGGCAATGCCCAGACGCAGGATGGCAAAGGCGGAGTTGACCAAAAGCCCGTTGGCGAGCTCGCCTCTGGTGGTCTCGCGCTCCTCGGCATCGATCACGGCGTTGAGCCCCTCAAGATAATGGGCCTCCTGGTTGGTGGCGCGGATCTCGCGAACGCAGTCGAGCGTCTCTTGAATAGCCTCGGTAACCTTGACCTTCTCGGCGCGCACGCGATCGAACACCGGGGTCATGGGACCGCGTGTTAGATACAGCACGGCAAAGGCCACGGGAACGCTCCAAAACGCCGCGATCGCCAGCTGCCAGCAAAAGAACAGAGACGCCACGAATACAATGGCGCTTGCGATGATGGCACCCCAAAGCTCTCCCAGCACGTGGCTGTAGGCGTGCTCCATGGCCTGGACGTCACCCATGATGGTCTCGGTTAAATCGGCCAAATCACGACGACCAAAAAACGACAGCGGCAGTTTGCGCAAGCGTTCGGCAATCTCCATGCGCTGCTTGCCGCACTCCTCGTAAAAGATGCAGTAGGTGTAGTAATACTGCTGCCAGTTAGAGGCAAAGAGCAGCACGAAAAAGACCAGGAGGCCGCCCATGATCGGCAGGGCATCCGGCAGGTCGGCGCCGGCGGCGAGATGTTCGACAAAACCGGCCATGACCAGGAATAAAAAGCCCATGCCGGCCATGGTAATGAGATTGGTGAGCGTGGTCCAGAAAATGCCGCGTTTTACGCCGGCGACGCCTTTATCGGATAGGAAATACTTCTTTTGGAATGAGGCGAACATTTAGGCCTCGCCTCCCTTCGTGACGGCGGCATCCGCGGTCGCTGCAGTGATTTTCCAGCTCGCGGCCTGTTCGTATTCGGCCCACATCTTGGCATACAGACCCTCTTGGGACAGCAACTCGGCATGGGTACCCGACTCCTGCACGCTGCCCTGGTTGAGCACCACGATTTGGTCTGCACCCACTACAGTCGAGAGCCGATGCGCAATCATAATGACCGTGCGACCCGCCGCCAGCTTGCTAAAGGCGCGCTGGATGAGCGCCTCGTTCTCGGGATCAGCAAACGCCGTGGCCTCATCGAGCACCACGATAGGCGCGTCTTTAAGGATCGCGCGGGCGAGTGCCACGCGCTGGACCTCGCCGCCCGAAAGATATGCTCCGCCAGCGCCGAGCATGGTATTGATGCCCTGCGGGAGCTTGGCCACAATGTCGTCGCACTGAGCTGTGGAGAGGGCCGCACGCACTTCGTCGTCAGTGGCCGTAGGCTTAGAGGCGCGCACGTTATCGGCAAGTGTTTGCCGGAACAGCTGGTTGGTCTGGAACACGAAGGCGACCTGGTCCATAAGCTCGTGCGGATCCATATCGCGAACGTCCACGCCGCCTACGAGCACTCGACCCGAGGAAACATCCCAAAAACGCGGGATCAGGCTTGCGCAGGTTGACTTACCGCCACCCGAGGGACCCACCAGGGCGAGGGTGCTACCAGCGGAAACGCTAAAACTCACATGGCTGACAGCAGATGCTTCGGCACCCTCGTAGGTAAAACTCACGTCCTCAAATCGCACGTCGCCGCCGGCAGGGTGCTTGGGTTGGGCGGGCACGGAGAGCTGCCTGGAATCCATGACGCTTCGGATGCGAGCCAGCGAATCGGCACTCATCTGAGAGGCCTCGCCCACAAACATGAGCTTGGTCATGGCCGTCGGTACCACGGCCGAAAATATCGCGTAAAACGTGAAGTTTGCCATAAAATGCGCGAAGTCCGTCTCGCCCGGCGCCAACAGCAACGCCACGGGCAGCAGGAATGCCACAAGACCATTGAGCGCGGTAAGGTTAAGTACCTGCGGACCTCGGCAGAACGTGCCCGCATAGCTTTGTGCCATGTCGGCGTATTCGGCAATCGCATCGTGGAAGGCCTTGAAGGAGTAGACCGTCTGCTGAAACACCTTAACCACGGGGATGCCGCGTACGTATTCGGTGCCGGTCTTGTTCATCTTGACCAGCGCTCCCATGTAGGCCTTCATGAACTCGGCGCCTTTGCCGCCCATCATGGTGGCCATGGCGCCAAACGAAATGGCCACCGAGATGAGGCATGCCACCCCCAAACGCCAATCGAGGGCGAAAAGCAGCACGAGCAGGCCTGCGACCATGGCGGTGGCGCCGGCGATATCGGGCAGCATGTGCGCGAGCAAAGTCTCGGTGGAGGCGGCACATCCGTCTACAACACGGCGCAGCTCACCGGTGGCGTGCGTGTCAAAGTAGCCAAGCGGCAGCTTAAGCAGGTGCTCGCTCGTAGTCTTGCGGATATTGGACGCACAGCGAAACGCAGACAGGTGCGTGCACATGAGCCCCACGAAATAAACTACGATGCTTGCCAGGGCAAAACCAACGGCCCACCAGCCATACATCGCGATGTCGGTGGCTTCGCTCCAGTTAGGCGCCACAGCGATAAGGTCTCGCGCGACAAACCAGATGCACACGTACGGGCCAAAGCTCAGCAGCTGCGAGAGCGCCGAGAGAGCCATGCCCAAATACGTGAGGTATTTACGGTCACCGGCATATGCAAGCAGCTCGCCGATGCCGCCGCCTTCCCTTTTTGATCCCTTTGCCATGAGGTTCCCTTCTGACGGCTTGAGAGTTAACCTCAATCAACTTATCATTGATATGTTAGCCAAGGCACACAATCGAGCCAGGCGTGGACGTTTCCGCAAAGGAAGGGGACGCTTTTGAAAATGCATCGGGCCGCGACCGACATAACCGAGCTCTATGCACCGCAGTTTGAGCAGTTTGGCTTGAAGCTTTCCGGCAAGGGCGCTGTCTTTACCGGCGAGGTGGCAAACGACCGGGCGCACGGACGCGCATGGATCATGCCCCTCTCCCCCACATGCATCGTCATGGAGCATTTCATAACCCCGACGCGCAACATGTACCTAGCCGAATACACGCCCGAGCCATACGCCTGCGTGAGCGAGGTCAGCGCGCCCACACTTACATGCATGCCCGAGGCTGGCATAACGCCCGCGAACCTTAAACCCTTGCATGGACCGTGGCCAAACAATGCCGTTTGCAGCTTTATCCAAGATAGCTGTGGCGAGGAATTAAGCCCGCTGTTTGCGGGGGAGCTCTATCACTCGTGCTCGGTGCTCTTTTTGCCTGGATATTTTGACGAACTGGAGCACCGCTATCCCACCGAGTTCACGGGAATCTTTGAGGCGTTTGCCGAGCCATGGTACGAGGAAGCGACGTCTGCCATCTGCCACACGCTGCGCCGGATTAACGAGGAACGCGCCCGCACCGTAGGCGGACACGTCTATATGCAGGGCATCGTGGAGGCCATGGTCGCGGAGCTCGCCTGTTCGCGCGCGGCCCACAAGCAGGCACGGCAGGCGGCAGACACACGCGTCAGCATAACCATTGCCGAAGAAGCAGCGGCGATGATTGAGCGCGCGCTCGACAAAGGCAGACGTGTGGGTGTCAACGAGGTGGCCGAGAGGCTCTACACAAGCCGCTCCAAACTATGCGCCACCTTTAAGGCCCAAACTGGCGAGTCCCTGGGCGCCTACATTCGCAGACGCCGTATGGAGCGAGCACAGGACCTTTTGGCCGATAGCGCGCTCACGATAGCGCAGGTGACAGAGCGTCTAGGCTACCCCCAGCAGGCCGCCTTCGCCCAAGCCTTCAAACAATACACCGGCATGACACCCACGGCCTGGCGAAGCGAGCATCGCTAAGGCCCAAGCTCCCTGGCCGTAACGGAGCGATTAATTAGCCGCCGCCCGTCAGCTCACCCAGGATCTAAACGTCAAGATGCGCACAATCAAGCGCCTTTTTGATAAGAGGGACAGATCGATCAGCCAAATACAACGGAATGTTGAGCACCCCGTCGTCGAGCTTTAGGTTCTTAAGTGAGTAGCGGACCCTCAATGGAGTCGTCTCCGCATGCTTGTCGGCATAGTACTTAAGGCTCTTGGAATGAACGACCTCTCCCGATTTGACCTCGACGGGAACGATTTCGTTTCCGACTTGAATCAAAAAATCGACTTCGTGCTTCGGCTTCTCGTTTGTCCAATAACGCGGAGCAGCATCTAACTGTGAAAGTAATGCCTGAAGCACATAGTTCTCGGCGAACGAACCTTTGAACTCAGAAAATAGCGCATCCGAGATGGCAAAAGCGGACGCATCCAGCCTTGCCATGCGGCGCAGCAAGCCGACATCAAGACAGTAGACTTTAAATGCCTTGAGGTCATCGTACGCAGAGAGCGGCACACCACCGGCAGCATTAAGGCGAACCGCCGTGATGAGCCCAGCATCGGCAAGCCATTCCAGAGCATCCTCGTATTCTCGAGCACGAGCCCCCTCGCGCACCGCACCCCAAACGAACTTTTTGTTCTCGCGCGCCAACTGAGCTGGAATCGAATTCCATATTTGCGAAAGCTTGGCGAACTGCGCACGGCCACCATGCTTGGCAAAATCGCGCTCGTAGGAATCCAAGAGATCAGACAACACCTTATCGACCTGAACGATATCGCCCGTCTCCACCCACCGGCCAAGAGCCTCTGGCATGCCGCCGCATGCAAAATAACGACGAAGATGCTCGACGAGACGGACATGGAAGAAATCGGGCACTGTCTCGATCTGATCCAGGCCGCCAAGGTATTCGTCGTAGTTTGCAGCGCCCTCGGCTTTCAGAAACTCGGAAAAGCTCATGGGGCGCATCTCCATGAACTCGACCTTTCCCACCGGAAAAGCGCTGGTCTCACGGGACAAGCGAACGCCCAACAAAGACCCTGCGCATGCGACGTGATACTCGGGGGCCTCGTCACAGAAGTATTTAAGGGCGCCGACTGCAGAAGGACAATCCTGAATCTCATCAATAATAAGCAGCGTCTCGCCGGGATCGATAGGCTGTCCAAGTGCCAGGGAAAGGTTTGAGATGATCCGTCGAGGATCGCGCGTACCTTCGAAAAACTGAGCGTACTCGCTCTGTACCCCAGGTGACGGCTCCTCGAGCGTCAGATACACAAAATTGCGGTATGAGGTTCGTCCGAACTCCTTAAGCGCCCATGTCTTTCCAACCTGGCGCGCCCCCTTAAGAATAAGCGGCTTACGATATTCCGACGCTTTCCAAGCGTTAAGCTTGGCAATGATATCTCGCTGCATGACCGAACCTCCCGCAAAGAAACTTCCGTAAACGTGATATTTCCCACATTTTACCCTAGGTAAAACGTGACATTTATCACATTTACGGAAGTTTTAAGCTCATTTCGCCACACTTTCATCACATTCAAAAGGCGGAGGCGCATTTTGCGCCTCCGCCACCATCTTTCCTATCAGCCTACCTGACCCGAACGGCCGAGTCGTCACAGAACCCGGGAGCCCCGGCAGGGCGGGTGCTTGCTCAAAATGAGTTCCGCACGCAAAGAAGGCCACTTAA
>UQJA01000047.1 GCA_900541285.1 uncultured Collinsella sp. | reverse complement strand
CCGCCCTTCGCTGCAGGCGCTCCCACAGCGGCAGCTTTGCGCGAAGGCGTCTTGGGAGCAGATGCCTTGGGACGATCGGACACGATTAAGCCTCCTCGGTCTTGCTCAGTCCACCAAACCTACGGTCACGGCCCTGATAGGCCAAAATGGCGTCGACAAGGCCCCAACGATCAAAGTCGGGCCAATAGGTATCGGTGACGTAGAACTCGGAATAAGCCACCTGCCACAGCAGATAGTTCGAAAGGCGCAGCTCACCAGAGGTGCGAATCACAAGCTCAGGATCGGGAAGACCGGCGGTATAGAGGTGAGAAGCCACCATATCGTCATCAATTGCGGCAGGATCGATCTTACCGGCGGCAGCGTCGAGTGCGATCTGACGGACAGCGCGGGTAATCTCGGCACGCGCGCCGTAGTTGACGGCAAGCGCCAGCGTCATGCCGGTGTGATTGGCGCACTCGGCAAGACCACGTTCAAAAACGTCGCGGGTCTTCTTGGGCAGCGCGGAAATGTCACCCAAAAAGACAACGCGCACGTTTTCGCGCTTCAGAAGCGGCAGCTCGTCGATAAACGTCTTGGCAAACAGGTGCATCAAGACGTTGACCTCATGCTGAGGGCGGTTCCAGTTTTCGGTAGAAAACGCATAGGCCGAAAGCACGTCGACGCCCAGACGTACGCAGGCGGTAATAATCTCACGAAGGGAGACGATACCCGCCTTGTGGCCCTCGGTGCGTGCAAGACCGCGCGATGTGGCCCAACGACCGTTGCCGTCCATGATGCACGAGATATGGTGCGGAATGTTATTGAGGTCAAGGTCGGAAAAACCGACGCCCGCAGGGGCGTCGGCAAAGTACTCGACCAGTTTATGCTCGTCGTATTGCACCTTAGATCTCCATGACCTCGGCTTCTTTTTCCTTCAGAAGCTCCTCGACCTTGGCGACATACTCATCGGTGTGCTTCTGGACCTTGGCCTGCTCGCGACGGACATCATCCTCGGTGAGCTCCTCATCGCGCTCGAGCTTGTTGTTGAAGTCGCGACGGATGTTACGGATAGACACCTTGGCCTGCTCGGCGTACTCGCGGCACTCCTTGACGAGCTCGCGACGGCGCTCCTCGGTGGGAGCCGGGAACGGAAGACGAACGACGGTGCCATCGGAGTTGGGGGTAATACCCAGATCGGAAGCGCCGATGGCCTTGACGATAGCATTGATGAGTGCCTTGTCCCACGGCTCGATGAGCAGCATGTGGGCCTCGGGGGTCTTGACGGCGGCAATCTGCGTGACCGGCGTGGGAACACCGTAATAATCGACGGTGATGTCGGACAGAATGTTGGCATTGGCGCGGCCGGTACGAACCTTGGAGAAGTTATGCTTGAGGGACTCGAGCGACTTGTCCATGTGGGCGGTGATGTTCTCTGCCATGCTTAATCCTCCTGATAGACGAGCGTGCCGACGGGCTCACCCGAAAGCGCGCGCTTGACGGTGTCCTCGCCATCGATGTTGAGGACCAAAATCGGCATACGGTTGTCCTGGCACAGTGCCGTAGCCGTGGAATCCATAACCTGCAGACCGCGGACGAGAACCTCGTGATAGGTAATCTTGTCAAAACGGACGGCATCGGCGCACTTGACGGGATCCTTGTCATAGATGCCGTCGACCTTGGTGGCCTTGATCAGAATCTCGGCGCCGATCTCGCACGCACGAAGAGCCGCGGCGGTGTCGGTCGTAAAGTACGGATTGCCCGAACCGGCGGCAAAAATAACGACGTTGCCCTTGGAAAGGTGGTTGATGGCGCGACGGCGAATATAGGGCTCGCAGATCTCGTTCATCTGGATAGCGCTCATCACGCGGCAGGGAACATCGTTACGCTCGAAGGCATCCTGCAGGGCGAGCGCGTTCATAACGGTTGCCAGCATGCCCATGTAGTCGGCCTGAGCACGCTCCATGCCACCGGCAGCGCCGGCCATGCCGCGGAAAATATTGCCGCCGCCGACAACGACGCCGACCTCATGACCAACGGCGAGCAGCTCCTTGACCTGCTTGGCAAGATGGTCGGTAACCTTGGGGTCGATGCCATATTGGCCGTCGCCCATCAGTGCTTCGCCGGAAAGCTTAAGAAGCACGCGTTTATATCGGATGTCGGACAAAGCGATCCTCCTTTAGATTGAACTCTCAACATTCTATCAAAGGCTCTAAGAAGAGCCATGAAAAAGCAGGCTGTGAGTAAAACCCACAGCCTGCTCATTACCAGCTACAAGAGCTTATTTACTCGCCACGGACCAGACGGTCAAAGGCAACGACGGTAATGGTGTCGCCGAGCTCCTTGGAGACCTGCTCAGCGTACTTCTTGATGGTGAGGGAGCTGTCCTTGATGAACTCCTGCTCGGTGAGCACGGACTGCTTGTAGAACTTCTCCAGACGGCCGACAGCCATCTTCTCCTGAATGGCCTCGGGCTTGCCGGACTCGGCAGCCTGAGCCATGTAGATCTGCTTCTCGTGCTCGACGGTCTCGGCCGGAACCTGATCGCGGGTAGCGCAGATCGGGGCGACGGCGGCAACCTGAAGGGCAACGTCGTGAGCGAAGGTCTTGAAGGACTCAGCCTGAGCGGTCTCGGCCTTCTCGAAAGCAAACTCGACGAGGACGCCGATCTTACCACCCATGTGGATGTAAGAAGCGAGCGCGCCGTTCTCAGCCTTGCGGGCAGCGAAGCGGGAAATCTTCATGTTCTCGCCCATGATGTGAATCATCTCGGTGAGCTCGGAGGAAACAGTCTCCACGCCCATCGGCTTCTCGAGCAGAGCGTCGACGTCAGCAGGCTCGGTGGTAGCGACAACCTCAGCGACCTTGGAAGCAAAGCCGGTGAACTTGGCGTTGGAGCCAACGAAGTCGGTCTCGCAGGAGAGCTCGAGCAGAGCGCCGGTCTTGCCATCCTCGGAGACGAACGCGGCAACAGCGCCCTCGTTGGTCTCACGGCCAGCCTTCTTGGCAGCCTTGGCAAGGCCGTTCTTACGCAGAACGTCGACAGCGGCGTCCATGTCGCCGTCAGCCTCGACGAGAGCCTTCTTGCACTCCATCATCGGGGAGTCGGTCATCTCGCGGAGCTGCTTGACCATAGCGGCGGTAATCTGGGCCATTGTGGTTCCTTTCAAAGAGATGAAAAAGAATTAACTAAGACTGATTTACTCGGCCTTGGGCTCAGCGGCCATCTCGGCCTCGGAGACCTGCTCCTTGCCGGAGCCAGCGAGGCAGGCGTCAGCCATGAGCTCGCACATAAGGGTGACAGCGGAGATAGCGTCATCGTTGCAGGGGATGCCGTACTCGACCTCGTCGGGATCGGAGTTGGTGTCGATCAGAGCGACGACGGGGATGTTCAGGCGCTGGGCCTCCTTGATGGCGTTCTCCTCGCGCTTGGTGTCGATGACGAAGAGAGCCTGGGGCAGACCCTTCATGTCGCGGGCGCCACCGAGGTTGGTCTGGAGCTTGGTGAGCTCCTTACCGAGCACAGCCTGCTCCTTCTTGGGGAGCACTGCCATGCGGCCGTCCTCGACCATGGCCTCGAGCTCCTCCATGCGGTTGATGCGGGAGCGGATGGTGACGAAGTTGGTCAGCATACCGCCGAGCCAACGCTGGTTGATGTAAGGCATGTTGGCGCGCTCAGCAGCGTTCTTGACGGCCTCCTGAGCCTGCTTCTTGGTGCCGACGAACAGCACGTTGCCACCCTTGGCGACGTTCTTAACGAAGGTGTAGGCCTGGTCGGCGTCGAGGATGGTCTGCTTGAGGTCGAGGATGTAGATGCCGTTGCGCTCACCGAAGATGAACGGCTTCATCTTGGGGTTCCAGCGACGGGTCTGGTGACCGAAGTGGCAGCCGGCCTCGAGCAGGGTGCGGATATTAATCTTGGTAGCCATGTTAAACCTCCTGTGGTTTGCCTCCGCGCGGGGTCATCCTCCAAAACCAACCCAGACATGTGCTACCAAAGCCCGGGCACCACGGTATGAAGTAGCCGCGCGTGCGTGATAAAAACATGTTGCCGTGAAGCAACCCGATGAATGATAGCAGGAATGCATCTTCCTGCCAACCCGCAATCAAAACCACACACCTGAGTGCAGCGCGGAACGTCCCAGCCACTATTCGCCGCGGGGATGGGCTTGAGCCACGGCACGTTTGAGCCGATCGGGCGTGAGATGCGTGTAGATCTGCGTCGTGGACAGGCTCGCATGACCCAGCAGCTCTTGAACCGAGCGCAAGTCCGCACCGCCCTCGAGCAAGTCGGTCGCAAAGGTATGGCGCATCGCATGCGGGGCGATGTCAGTCGGAATGCCGGCGAGCGTCGCCAGCGTATGGAACCGCCGCCGGAGGATGGCGGCGCTCATGCGATTGCCGCGCGCCGATATAAGCAGCGGATGCGGCCCGGTAGCGAGGTCGCGGCGCTTTGCCCGAGCGAGCAACTCCGGCCTCCCCTCCTCAATATAGAGACGCGTCACCTCGAGCGCACGACGATACAGAGGGACGATACGTTCTTTGCTCCCCTTGCCCCACAGGCGCAACGTGCGTTCGGACCAAGCGATAGACTCCACATTGAGTGCTGCGAGCTCAGAGATACGAGCACCCGAGGCATAGAGCAGCTCGAGCATCGCCGCATCGCGCAGTCCCGCGGGCGTCGAGGTATCAGGCGTCTTGAGCAGTGCCTCCACCTGCTGGGTTGTAAGGACGCCCGGCAGGTCACGCGGCAGCTTGGGCGATGCGATCGCCGAGACCGCATCGCCCTCGACAATCCCCTCGGCAGCCATCCAGCGATAGAGAGATCGAATAGCCGACAGGTGCGCCGCAAGCGTTCGGGGAGCCACCTGCTCACGCGAGAGCTCGGCAAGATAGCGACGAATGGTACGCACGTCGGCAGCGAAAGCATCGATATCCTCGCGCTCGCACCAGGCAGCAAAGCGCTCCAGCCTCGAGCCATAGGCAGTCACCGTGTTGGGAGAAAGTCCCTCGACGCGTGCGATATAGGCGATAAACGAGTCGACGGTGTCGTACAGGTCAAAGGCTATGACCGGTCGCCTCCAAACAAGTCGGAGCGAGTGGCCAGATAGGCATCAAGGGCCTCAAGCGCACGGTCCGCATAGGCCTGGTAGCGGTCGCGCTTGCTGCGACGCTTACCGTCCTCGAGCGGCGGCACCAGGCCAAAGTTGACATGCATGGGCTGATAGCCCACGGTGGCAGGATCGGTCGCATAGCCCACGAGCGCACCCAGGGCGCCCACGCGCGGCAACTCGACGCCCGCGGCACCGATAGCCTCGGCATAGGTGTTGAGCGCCGCGAGCAGACCTGTCGCCACGGCTTCCATGTACCCCTCGGTGCCGGTGATCTGACCGGCCAGGCGCACGCCGGTACCGGGCACGGCAAAGGTGCCATCGAGCACGTGCGGGGCGTCGACAAAGGTATTGCGGTGCATGACACCGTAGCGGAAGAACTCAGCGTTCTCCAGGCCCGGCACCATATGGAAGACGCGCTTCTGCTCGCCAAAGGTCAGGTTGGTCTGGAAGCCCACCAGGTTATAGGCGGTCTTCTCCTTGTTCTCGGCACGCAGCTGAATCGCCGCCCAGGGGCGACGTCCGGTACGCGGGTCGGTGAGGCCGACGGGCTTCATGGCGCCAAAGCGAATGGCGTCCTTGCCGGTGCGCGCAACCTCCTCGGCAGGCTGGCAGGCCTGGAACAAATCGCCACCCTCAAAGTCCTTGAGCACCACGCGGTCGGCCGTGGTAAGCGCCTCGATAAAGGCCTCGTACTCCTCCTTGTTGAGCGGAGCGTTGAGATAGTCGCCGCTCCCCTGCTCCTCGTAGCGCGACTGCGAGAACAGCACGTCCATATCGAGCGTGGAGGCATCGACGATCGGCGCCGCCGCATCAAAGAATGCCAGGGCATCGCCACCGACGAGCTTCATGACCTCTTCGCTCAGCGCCGGTGAACACAGCGGGCCCGCGGCAATGACCACGTGGCCCTCGGGAATCTGTGTGACCTCGCCGTGCACGACCTCGATATTGGGACGGGCGGCAACCTCGGCCTCGACAAGCTCGGAAAACTTGACGCGGTCGACCGCCAAGGCGCCGCCGGCGGGAACAGCCGCGCGATGGGCGCAATCGAGCAGGACTGAACCCATGCGCTCAAGCTCGGCCTTCAGCAAACCAGCCGCGGAATCCGGACGGGTCGACTTAAACGAATTGGAGCAGACGAGCTCTGCCAGGTGATCGGTATGGTGGGCCGGGGAGCTCACCTGGGGGCGCATCTCGCACAGCTTTACGGCAAAACCGCGATCTGCCAGCTGGATCGCGCACTCCGAACCCGCCAGACCGCCACCGATAACTGTCACCTGATCGAACTGCATCTGCAAACACCTTTCTAATTGACACGTTTTCCATTGTGACCGAAGGGTGTCTGGGCGTGAAGGGCAAACTTGGAGGGCGCATACCTTCCATCCATCATGCGCTCGATAAGACCCTCGAGTTCAAGCGAACCCAAGAGTTTGAGTACGCCGACAGCATCGAGCGAGACGAGCGCCGCGATGTCGTCGACCTTGAGCGGAGAGGCGATGAGCGCATGCATCACGGTCTGCTGCGTTGGATCCAGGTCGGAAATGCCGGGAGCATCGGGGTGCGAGTAGCGCAGGGTTCCGTAGATGCGTGAGATAGCCATCTCGATGGACTCCTCGTCGACAATGCAGCAGGCCCCGTTGGCGATGAGATAGTTGGTACCGCGCGACTCGGGAGACAAAATCGACCCCGGCACGGCAAGCAGCTCGCGCCCCAAATCCATAGCAGCCTCGGCTGTGGAAAACGTCCCGGAAGGCATACCCGCCTCGGATACAAAGAGGGCTTGCGACAGGGCCGCGATCACGCGATTGCGGCGCGGAAAGGCAAACTTGCGCGGACCCATGCCCCACGGAGAGATCGACACGACCGCGCCACCCGTATCGAGCGTGCGCATAATAAGCCCCGCGCTCGAACGCGGGTAGACCACGTCGGCGCCCGTCCCCAGCACCACGACGTGTTTGCCGCCGGCGTTGACCGCAGCCCAACCCGAAGCCTGGTCACAACCGACCGCGCCGCCCGAAACTACCGTCACGCCCGCCTCGACCGCCACCTTTGCGGCAAGCTCTGCCACGGCAAGACCATACGGCGAGGCCTTGCGCGCGCCGATGATGGAGAGCGCGGACGTCGAAAGCACCTCGGGGTTGCCGCGCACATAAAGCGTCTGGGGTACATCAGAAAGCTCCAAAACGGTCTCGGGATACAACGCATCACCTGGATGCAGCTCAAAGGTCCCCTCGTCCATCATTGGTCCCTCCTTCCCTGGTACATCGCCGCCTCGAGCACGTGGTCCTGCGTCACTTGCTCGCTCTCGGCGACATCGGCGATCGTGCGCGCAATTCGAACCAAGCGCACGATGCCACGCCCCGTGAGATGTGTGCGTTTGGACAGGCCGAGTACGCATTTCTCGGCAGCATCATCGAGCTCAAAGGTCGAAACGACGCCGTCAATGGACCGCGTCTCGTCATCCTCGGCCTCGGCATCCGCATCGTCCATACGAGACTCGCGCCAGGCGCGAAAGGCGCGACCGCGCACAACGTAGTCACGTAACTCGGCCGACGACATACCCTCCGCACCCTCGATAATCACCTGGGGGTCGGGACGGGTTACATCGATCATCATGTCGATACGATCGGCCAAAGGACCGCGCAGCTTAGCCCGATAGCGCTCCACCATCGATGCCGAGCAGCGGCATGGCACCTCACGGTCGCCCAAAAAGCCGCAGGGGCAGGGATTGCTTGCAGCAAGCAGCTGAAAGCGCGACGGGAAGGTAAAGGCCCCGTCGACGCGTACGATCCTCACATAGCCGCGTTCGATGGGCTGACGCAGCGACTGCAGCACACCCGTGGGAAACTCGGCAAGCTCGTCCAAAAAGAGCACGCCGCCATGAGCCAGGCTGATCTCACCCGGATGCACCGGGCGCCCGCCGCCGATAAGGCCTGCGGTCGAAATACTGTGGTGGGGACTGCGGAAGGGCCGGTGCCCCGCCAACAAGCCATCAATGTTCTCACCCAAAACCGAATGGATGCACAACGCCTCCTGCTGATCCTCAACGGAAAGCTCAGGCAGGATGCCGGTCATACGGCGCGCAAGCATCGTCTTGCCCGATCCCGGGGACCCGATCATAAGCAAGCCGAGTTCCCGCCGCAAGCGCCATGCCGCGCTTGGCGACCTCCTGCCCCAGTACGTCGGCATAGTCGAGCTCGGGCTCAAAGGTCGCCTCGACGCCCTCGGAATCCAAGTAGTGCCGCGCGGCATCGCCCATGCCATGGGCAAGCTGAGACAAATGATCGATGAATCCACAATCCACGCCCGCGAGTGGCACATGCTGGTCTGACCTGCCGGCGATAAAAGACAGCCCCATGTCGCGAGCCAGCAGCTGAAACGCCACCTCGCCCTTGACGGGAAGCACCGTACCGTCCAAGCCGAGCTCGCCGGCGATAAGGCAGCGATCGAGGTTGTCACGGGGAATCTGCCCATCGGCCGCCAGAACCGCGATGGCGATGGGCAGATCGAAGCCGCTACCGGTCTTGCGAATATCGCCGGGCGCCAGGTTGACCGTAATGCCCGAGCGTGGGATCTCGAACCCGGCGGAGCGCATCGCGCAGCGAATACGACCGCGTGACTCCATCACCTCCATACTCGGAATGCCGAGCATCTGGATGCCCGGAACGCCGCCGGCAAGCGAGACCTCGACCGTGACGTGAATCGCCTCGACGCCGCGAATGCAGGCCGCGTGAACGGCAAACGTCTCGAACGCCATCACGACACCTGCCAATCGAATGCGTTGTACTGATGCTCGATCTCGGCGATATGCCCGCCGCGAATGGTGACACCCACGGCATCGAAGCGAATCGCCTTGAGCGGATAATGCTCCATGAGATAGCAACTTGCGATGCGGCGGTAGCGGCGTTGCTTTTGGGCATCCACGGCCTCCTCGGGAAAGACCCGCGTGTTGCAATCCAATGCGACGCGTCTGGTCTTGACCTCGGCCATCACCACGACATCGTCGAGCTCATCGAGCAGCACCAGATCGGCCTCGCCCTCGGTGCAACGATAACCCTGCTCCAGCAAGGTGTAGCCGCGCTCGTTAAAGTAGTCGATGGTGATCAGCTCGCCCAGCATGCCCAGCTCGCGGGGACTGAGTCCCTTGATAAACTCGGGCGTCATCGCCCCGCAGTCGAGCTCGCCGTTTTCCCAACGCTCCTTGAGCTGCTGCGTCTTGCTCTTTTTGCTTGCGGCACTCATGGGGTCTCCTTTCCCGCACACTGCATTGCCCCGATGATGAGGGCACCTTTCATGCGGGTAAGTACCGGAAACAAACCAAAAGCTGACCAAATGCCGACAAAAAACGGGCCGTACGCAGCAATGCTGTTGCATACGGCCCGCTACCAGCAGGTTTATAGAACCTTTAAGGTCTCTATCTCCACAATTGACCTAGAAAAGCCGCTCGGTCTGCAGAAAGTTTCCGCAAAAGCTCACGCGGTGCAGCGGACAAAGTCCATGTTTGCGAATAGCCTCGATATGCTCGGGGCTCGCATAGCCCTTCGACTCGGCCAGATGGTACTCGGGATACTCGGCGTCGTACTCGACCATCATCTCGTCACGCGTGACCTTGGCCATGATGGACGCCGCGGCGATGCAGGCGATCTTGGCGTCGCCCTTCACCACATCGCGCTCGTTGGGAACGGCGCCCAAGGGGTTGCCATCCATGAGGACGCAGTCGGGTTCAAGCCCCGTATCGGCCACGGCTCCCTCGACGGCAGCGCGGATGGCCCGGGCCATACCCATATCATCGATATCCGCAGGCGCGATATGACAAAAGCCGATAGCAGTCGCGACCTCGGCAATCTTCACCGAGAGCAACTCGCGGCGCGCGGGCGTGAGCTTTTTGGAATCGTTGATACCCCAGACGCGCGGCTCCATAGGAAGACAGACGGCGCATACCGTCAAAGGACCGGCTACCGATCCGCGACCCACCTCGTCGACACCAACGACCACCCCATCGCCGCCAAGCTCATGCATAAGCTCATACATGTCATTGACGCGCTCGCGCTCGGCAAGCTCTTTGGCATGGCGTTTGAGGGCGCGTTCGCAAGCCTTGATCACCTGCTGGCGCGGGTCCTCGCGATAATGCTCCACGAGGGCGGGAATCTCCTCAAACGTAGCGCTCGCCAACTCACCGGCAACCTGCGATGCCGAAACCGAGCTCGTCATGTTGGCCATACCAGACCCTCCTTGCATGCAAATCAGATAAAAAGAAGGGCCACCCGAAGGTGACCCTTGTGTCCAAACGAGTGGACAGACGCTGCGATCTTCTTAGCGCTTCTCGGGGATGCGAGCAGCCTTGCCCACCTTGTCGCGGAGGTAGTACAGCTTGGCGCGACGGACGCGACCATGACGAACGACCTCGAGCTTGGCGATCTTGGGGCTGTGAAGCGGGAAGGTACGCTCAACACCGACACCGAAGGACATCTTGCGGACGGTGAAGGTCTCGCGGGCACCGGCGCCGGCCATGCGGATGACGTCGCCCTGGAAGACCTGAATGCGCTCGCGGTCGCCTTCCTTAATGCGGTAGTGAACCTTGACGTTGTCGGCGACGCGAACCTGAGGAATGTCCTCGCGGATCTGCTGACGCTCGATTGCGCGGATGTAATCCATGTGCAATTCCTTACTCTTCTAGAGGTGCCGTACCACCTTGGCCGGCACGTAGTTGAACAAACGTATTCGAGTATACACGCGCGGGTTTCTGCTGCAAGAACAATTTTTTACGCAGACAAAAAGACAAAACCCGCACATGATAACCGCCCGTCTCACGAATGAGACGGGCGGCATGAAGGGGGGCTACGCTAGGCGTCTAAACCCAAAACGTTAGGCGGAACGCTTAGCCTCGAGCTTGGCCTGAGCGGCAGCCAGGCGTGCGAGGGGCACGCGGTAGGGCGAGCAGGACACATAGTCCACATCGGCCACGTTAAACAGGCCCTTGATGGACTTGGGGTCGCCGCCGTGCTCACCGCACACGCCAAAGTGCATGTCGGGGTTGGTGGCGCGGCCCTTCTCGACAGCCATGCGCACCAGCTCGAGTACTGCCGTATCGATGGTCTCGAAGGGGTTGTCCTTTAAGATCTTCTTGTGCATGTACAGCGGGATGAACTTGGCCTCGGCATCGTCGCGGGAGAAGCCGAAGGTGGTCTGGGTGAGATCGTTGGTGCCAAAGCAGAAGAAGTCGGCATGATGGGCGATCTCGTCAGCGACCATGCAGGCACGCGGCAGCTCGAGCATCGTGCCCACGGGAATATTGAGCTCGACGCCCTCCTCAGCGGAAACCTCAGCGATCACGCGCTCGATGACCTCGCGGGTCTGGACATGCTCGGCCGTGATGGAAACGAGCGGAACCATGATCTCGGGACGCGGATCGACGCCCTCCTGGATAAGGCGGGCAGCAGCCGTAGCGACGGCGCGAACCTGCATGAGCGGCAGATCGCTAAAGACGACGGACAGACGTACGCCGCGTAGGCCGAGCATCGGGTTAGACTCGACCATGCCATCGATACGACGCAGGCGGGCGCGCAGAGTGGCAAGCTCTTCCTCGCTGGCGCCAGCGGCTTCCTTCTTGGTGATGGCGACCTCGAGCTCGCGAGGATTATCCAGGAACTCATGAAGCGGCGGATCGAGCAGGCGGACAACCACATCACGACCGGACATGGTCTTGAACATCGCCAGAAAGTCCTCGGTCTGGACCTTGAGCAGGTCGGCCAGGGCCTGCTGCTTCACGGCCTCATCGTCAGACAGGATAAAGCTCTGGATGATGTTCTTACGGTCACCCAGGAACATGTGCTCGGTGCGGCATAGGCCGATGGCCTCGGCACCAAACTCGAGTGCGAGTTCGGCATCCTCGGGGTTGTCGGCGTTGACGCGCACGTGGTTGGCGTGACCGTCGGTCTCGTCCAGACGGATCTCGTCGGCCCAGGACAGGATGGTGTCCAGATCGCCGGTGAGCTCGGCCGAAACCAGATCGACGGCGCCGTCGACGACGATACCCTGGGTGCCGTCGATGGAGATGACATCACCCTCGCGCAGCACGCGGTCGCTGCCCTCGATGCGCACGACCTTCTCGGCGGCATCGATGTGGAAGCGCTCGACGCCGCAGACGCAAGGCGTACCCATGCCGCGGGCGATAACGGCGGCATGACTCGTCTTGCCACCGTGGCTGGTCAGGATGCCCTCGGCGGCGACCATGCCCTTCAGGTCATCGGGGTTGGTCTCCCAGCGAACCAGGATAACCTTGTGACCCTCGTTGGCGCGCGCGACGGCGTCATCGCTCGAGAACACGACCTCGCCCACGGCGGCACCGGGGCTGGCGTTAAGACCGCAGGCCAGCGCCTCGTACTTCTTGGAGGCATCAAACTGCGGGTGCAGGAGTTGGTCGAGCTGCGCGGGATCGATGCGGCTCACGGCCTCCTCACGGGTGATCAGGCCCTCCTCGACCATTTCGATAGCGATGCGCAGGGCTGCGGTAGCAGTGCGCTTACCCACGCGGGTCTGGAGCATCCAGAGCTTGCCCTGCTCGATGGTGAACTCGATATCGCACATATCGCGGTAATGATCCTCGAGCGTCAGGAACACGCGCTCGAGCTCCTTGCCTGCGGACTCGAGGCCCGGGGTGGTCTTGAGGTCGGCGATGGGCTCGGTGTTACGGATGCCGGCGACGACGTCCTCGCCCTGGGCGTTGACCAGAAAGTCGCCATAGAACTCCTTGGTGCCGTCTGCCGGGTTACGCGTAAAGGCGACGCCGGTCGCAGAGGTCTCGCCCTTATTGCCAAAGGCCATGGCCTGGACGTTGACGGCAGTACCGAGCTCGTCAGAGATGCCGTGCTGTTTGCGGTAGATGCAAGCGCGCTCGTTCATCCAGCTGCCAAAGACGGCCTGGATGGCAAGGCGCAACTGAAGCTCCGGATCGTGCGGGAAGACGGGCTTGCCGTCGGCAACCTCGAGCCCGGGATACAGGGCGGCCTCGACGTTCTCGGAGAAGATGCCCTTGAAGGTCTCGACGAGCTCCTGCAGATCCTCGGCCGAAAGCTCGGAGTCGACGCGGACTCCAGCGACCAGGCGGGCCTGGGTCAGGGCATTCTCGAATAGGTCGGCGTCAACGCCCATGACAACATTGGAGAACATCTGGATAAAGCGACGGTAGCTATCCCAGGCAAAGCGCGGGTTCTGCGTCTGCGCGATGAGACCCTGAACGGAGTCGTCGTTGAGGCCCAAGTTGAGGACCGTGTCCATCATGCCGGGCATGGAAGCGCGCGCGCCCGAACGCACGGAGACGAGCAGGGGATTTTCCGCGTTCGCGGGAATGACCATCGCGTCGCACCAGATGTTCGTGCCCTGCTCCGGCATATAGAAGCTCATGTCCTCGTTCTCGTCGAGAATGACGGTGGCGTCGCCGGAGTAGACGACCGCGAGATCCTTGTAGCCATTCATCATGCCGTCGATGACCTCGTCGGCGCTGATGTCCGGCACCGTACCGATAGCCTTAATAAAGCCGTCCTCACAGTAAAGGTCCGCGTTATGTAGGACGCGGTCTTTGTCGTCGCAGGTGACCAGCTGAGCGATGTTCCGAATGAGCAGGGTGGACATGGCGGTTCCTCCTTGACAGATGTAAATGGGTAGAGAAAAAGAGCAGGCCGCAAGCGGCCTACTCTTTTTGTGTGAAGTCAGCGTTCCTCGCGGAAGTAGGAGAGACCGAGGGACGCAGGGGGCTGATCCTCCCGCTTCTTGCGCAGGGACACGATGATCAGCACTACCAGAGTGATGACGTAGGGCAGCATCTTGTACAGCTCCTTCACGGCCATCTGGCTGCCGGTGGGGATGTACAGATACAGAATGTACAGGCCGCCGAACAGAATGGAGGCCAGAACGCTGACATTGGGACGCCAGATGGTGAAGATGACCAGCGCGATGGCCAGCCAGCCGCGGTCGCCGAAGGCGTTGTTGGACCACACGCCGTTGGCGTAGTCCATGACGTAGTACAGTCCGCCCAGGCCCGCGATCATGGAGCCGATGCAGGTGGCCAGATACTTGTAGCGGGTGACGTTGATGCCGGCGGCGTCGGCGGTGGAAGCGCTCTCGCCCACGGCGCGCAGGTGAAGACCCGTGCGGGTGTGCTTGAGGAAGTACGACGCGAACAATGCGATGACGATGGCGAGGTAGGCAAGGAAGCCGTAGGACAGGAATACCTGACCGAACCAGCCCGTAGTCTCAGCTATTGGCAGAGACTTGCTGAAGTAGGCGCTGGTAGCGGAAAGAGCTATGGAAGGTACCTCGCTGCCGGTCAGCTTTATAAGTGAGCCGCCGAA
>UQJA01000046.1 GCA_900541285.1 uncultured Collinsella sp. | reverse complement strand
CATCAACACCGGGGCCCGCGGTTGCCCACATAGTCGTAGCCGCCCTCTCCGAGCAGCTCGGCTGCCGGGTCGGTGCAAAAACCGTGCGTGCCCAGCGTGCCATCATCGGTGCACACGTTAACCGTGGCGCCCAGCGCGCGGAACTCATCGACACCCACGGCCTTGGAAACGGTGCCAAAGCCCAGGCAAACGTCGACATCCACGCCCTGCTCGACAAGCTTGCCGGCGAGGCAGAGCACGGGCGGAACGCCGATGCCGCCCGCCACGAGCAGCGCCTTCCTGGTGCCCTCGGGAACAAGCCAGCCGCGGCCGCCAGGGCCCAACAGGTTGGACTTGGAGCCGGGGGCCATCTGCGACAGACGACGGGTGTCGTCGCCCACGACGGCGTACCACAGCTCGACGGTACCGGCCTGGGCGTCGGCGCGATAGAAGCTCAGGGGCACGCGAAGCAGCGAGGACGCATCGCCGGGCACGGCAATGTTCACAAACTGACCGGGCTTGAGCGCACTTGCAAGCTTGGGGGCCGAGATGACGAGCGAGAAGATGCCGTCGGCGATCTCCTGGTTCGAGACGACCTCGAAGTCGTGCATGCGTGCAGTGGAAGGTGTGGGCATAGACGCTCCAATCCCCCATGCGGTTGCATGGTCAAAACGAACAGAAAGCGCGGCACCGCAAGGGCACCGCGCACAAAAGCGATAAGGCTATGCTAGCAGATGCAGCCGTCGGCGAGCGTCTGCTTACCGCCGACAAACACATCGGTGGCACGACCGGTGAGCGTGCGGCCGGCAAAACCGGAGTTCTCAGCACGCGACTCGTATCCGTCCTCGCCGACCGTCCAGGTTGCGGCGGGATCGAACACGGTCAGGTCGGCAACGGAGCCCGCCTTGACCTGAACCTGGTCGAGGCCCAGGATCTCACGCGGTTTGATGGCCATGAGCTCGACCATGCGGCCCACGCTCATCTTGCCCGTGTTGACCAGCTCGGTGAGTACGAGCGACAGCGAGGTCTCGAGGCCGATCATGCCAAAGGGCGCAAGCTCGAACTCGCGGGCCTTCTCCCACGGGGTGTGGGGAGCGTGATCGGTGACGATAGCGTCGACGGTGCCGTCGATGACGCCCTGACGGATGGCCTCGGCATCCTCCTCGGTACGCAGCGGCGGATTGACCTTGAGCGAGGTGTTGTAGGTCTCGTCCAGGTCGTTCTCGGTCAGGAACATGTGGTGCGGAGTGGCCTCGCAGGTAACCTGAACGCCAGCGGCCTTACCGGCACGCACGATCTCCAGGCCATGTGCGGTGGAGATGTGCTGGATGTGCAGCTTGGCACCAGTCAGCTTGGCGATCTCGATGTCGCGGGCGATCTGGAGCTCCTCGCCGGCAGCCGGCCAGCCCTCGAGAGCCAGACGGGTCGAGACCTTGCCCTCGTTGATCTGGCCGTGGCCGACCAGGTCCTCGTCCTGGCAGTGGCTCATAAAGACCTTGCCGAACATCTTGCCGTAGTCCATGCAACGACGGAGCATGCCCGCGCCCTGCACGCCGCGACCGTCGTCGGTGAAGGCGACGGCGCCGTGGGCGACCATATCGCCCATCTCGGACATGGCCTCGCCCTTAAGACCGCGGGTCATGGCGCCCGACGGATAGACGCGGCAGTGACCGACCTCGGCAGCGCGGGACTTGACGAACTCCACGACAGTGCCGTTATCGGTGACGGGATCGGTGTTGGGCATGGAGCACACGCCGGTAAAGCCGCCCTTGGCAGCTGCGCGGGTGCCGCTCTCGATGTCCTCTTTGACCTCGTAGCCGGGCTCGCGAAGGTGAACGTGCATATCCACCAGGCCGGGGACGAGGTACTTGCCGGAAAGGTCGCGGACCTCGGCTCCCTCGACGGCGAGATTCTCGCCGACCTCGGCGATCTTGTCGCCGTCAATCAGGACGTCAACGACACCGTCAAGCTCGACGGACGGGTCGACGACGTGGGCATTCTTAAGAAGCAAGGCCATTATCGGCACCTCCAAGCAGCAGATACAGGATAGCCATACGCACGCAGATACCGGCGTAGACCTGCTCCAGGATGACGGAGCGTTGCGGGTGGTCGGCCATATAGGAATCGAACTCGACGCCGCGGTTGATGGGGCCCGGGTGGCAGATGATCGCGTCGGGCTTCATGAGCTTCTCGCGGTCCTTGGTCAGGCCGAAGAGCTTGTGGTACTCGCGAATGGTCGGGAACGGGGCACCCTCGAGGCGCTCCTGTTGCACGCGCAGCATGTAGACGACGTCCAGCTCGGGCAGGACGGAATCGAGGTCGCTCGTCACGTGGTCGCAGCCCAGAACCTCGGGCGCCGGCGGCAGCAGCGTGCCGGGGGCGACGGCGTAGGTCTCGCAGCCCATGATCTTAAGGGCGGGGATCAGCGAGCCGCAGACGCGGGAGTGGGCGATATCGCCGACGACGGCGACCTTCAGACCGTGGAAGTCACCCTTGTGCTCCCAGATGGTGTACAGGTCGAGCAGGGCCTGCGTGGGATGGTTGTGCTTGCCGTCACCGGCGCAGATGACGCTTGCGGGCGAGTTCTGCGTGACGATGTAGGGAGCGCCGGCGTGCTTATCGCGCACGACAATGCAGTCGATCTTATAGGCGTTGAGGGTCTCGACGGTGTCGACGAGGCTCTCGCCCTTGACCGTGGAGGTCGAGGAGCCGCCAAAGTTAAGGCTGTCGGCCGAAAGACGCTTCTCGGCGAGCTCGAAGGAGCTGCGGGTGCGCGTCGAGGGCTCGTTGAACATGTTGACGATGGTCTTGCCCTTGAGCGTGGGGACCTTCTTGATCGCACGCTCGTTGACCTCGGAGAACGCCTTGGCGGTCTCGAGGATGAGCTTGATGTCCTCTTCGGAGTACTCGGTAATGTCGATCAGGTGCTTATGGTTGAACGCCACGGTACTACTCACCTCCCAGCGGCGCGGAGCCCACGTGGGAACCCGGCGCGACGTCGTTAATCTCGACGGCGGTGTGGCCGTCGACTTCCTTCATATATAGGTGCACGTTCTCCTCATGCGACGAGGGAACGTTCTTGCCGACAAAGTCCGGCGAGATGGGGAGCTCGCGGTGGCCGCGGTCAACGAGGACTGCCAGCTCAATGCGGCTCGGACGGCCCAGGTCCATAACGGCGTCGAGAGCGGCGCGGATGGTACGGCCCGTATACAGGATGTCGTCCACCAGCACGACGCGCTTGCCGTCGACGCTGAAGGGAATGTTGGTAGCGTGGATCGCGGGAGCGAAATTGGTCGCATAGTCATCGCGGTAGAAGCTAATGTCCAGGCTGCCGAGCGGAACGTCGACGCCCTCGATCTCCTTGATCTCCTCGGCGAGCTTCTTTGCCAGAAGGTCGCCGCGCGTGACGATGCCGACCAGAGCGAGGTCTTCACAGCCCTCGTTGCGCTCGAGAATCTCGTGCGCGATGCGGGTCATCGCTCGGTTGACGGCGGTCTCGTCCATGATGACCGCCTTGGGGGAAGTCGTGCCCATCGATCTCCTTCCTCACATGTCTTGACTGCTGACACAGTCAAAAAAATAGATGCCCGACCGCTCAAAGCGGACCAGACACCCACAGGAAGGGCTGCTCTTTGGCAGCAATGTAATTCCATGTGGGTATCTCGTACCCCTTTAATGGTCAAGGGATAGTGTAGCCAACCTCGAGCTTAATTGCGAGCATAAATACAGAGCAATCCGTAAACGGAGCCCAATGCTCCATAAACCTATATATATTTGTGGGACGAGCTTGAAAACGCGCGCACGAGCTGGCATAATCCCCTCTGCTGCACGCAAATCGGATCTACGTCCAGGGCCGTGGCGTGAGCACTATCGCCAAAAGAGGAATATCTCTGTGTAGATTACGCACAGGGAGCTGCTTCTGTGCTATAGTTCAGGCTTGTTTGTTAACGCGACATGTTCGTTTGTCGCCCAAGGAGGGTCAGTTATGTCCAAAGTTTGCGAAGTTTGCGGTAAGCACCCCGTTGCCGGTCGCTCCATCAGCCACTCTCACCGCGTCACCAACCGTAAGTTCCGCCCCAACATCCAGCGCGTCTACGTCGTCGTCGATGGTCACCGTCGCAAGATGAACGTTTGCTCCACCTGCCTCAAGTCCGGCAAGGTTGCGCGCTCCTAAATAAGGTCTTACCAACAAGTACCTCGGACTCTCCGGGTCAAAGACCTCGCGTTCACATAGAACTTACCAAAGGCGCCCTCCCCTACGGAGGGCGCCTTTTTGCACTCATTTGGGACAGACTTACATGAGGGTTTGCAGATGTCAAAGGGATCATAGCCCAGCTGATATGCCTTGTAACTAACGGTACGCCTCGAGCGAGTCGAGCGCACCTTACACGGGATTGAGATGGATGTAATCGAGTAGCTGCACCGCCTGCGTGTACGACTCAACCGCGACCCGCGAATAGCGATTGTCAAACAGATGCTCCGTTCTTCTCGTTTTCCTATTGAAACACTCATGTAAGTATGTCCCCAATGAGCTAGGCGATGTCCTGGCAGATTATTTTAGTTAAAACGCTTCAGTTTATTGAAGCGTTTTAGTGTGCCTTTTAGAGGAATCTGACCGTTCGCCGAATAATTTCTTGCTATCATGCAAGGCGTAGGGTAAATCTCCGATCGCAAGGAGACACAAATGGTGAAAAAGTCACCGGAAAACACTACTCCCGCAATTGTGGACAACGTAGAGGCGCTTGAGGCTAAGCTCGCTCAGATGCGAGAGGCCCAGGCGCTTTTTGCTACGTACACGCAGGAGCAGGTCGACAAGATCTTCTATGAGGCCGCCATGGCCGCCAACAAGGCTCGTATCCCGTTGGCGAAGATGGCCATCGAGGAGACCGGCCGCGGCGTTCTTGAGGACAAGGTCATCAAGAACCACTACGCCGCAGAGTACATCTACAACGCTTACAAGAACACCAAGACCTGTGGTGTCCTGGAGCGCGACGAGGCTTACGGCATCACCAAGATCGCCGAGCCCATCGGCATCGTGGGCGCCGTCATCCCGACGACCAACCCCACCTCCACCGCGATCTTCAAGACGCTGATCAGCCTGAAGACCCGCAACGCCATCATCATCTCCCCGCACCCGGCAGCCGCCAAGTGCACCATCGCCGCCGCCAAACTCGTGCTTGACGCTGCCGTCAAGGCCGGCGCCCCCGAGGGCATCATCGGCTGGGTCGATGTCCCCTCCATCGAGCTGACTAATATGGTCATGCGCGACGTCGACATCATCCTCGCCACCGGTGGCCCGGGTATGGTCAAGGCCGCCTACTCCTCGGGCAAGCCCGCCCTGGGCGTTGGCGCCGGTAACACCCCGGTCGTCATCGACGACACCGCCGACGTGCTGCTCGCCGTCAACTCCATCATCCACTCCAAGACCTTCGACAACGGCATGATCTGCGCTTCCGAGCAGTCCGTGACCGTCATCGACACCATCTATGACCAGGTTAAGGCCGAGTTCCAGAAGCGCGGCTGCTACTTCGTCAAGCAGGGTGCCGAGATGGAGGCCCTGCGTGCCGCCATGTTCAAGAACGGTGCCCTCGATCACCGCATCCCCGGCATGGCTGCCGCCAAGATCGCCGAGCTCGCCGGCATCGAGGTTCCTGCCAAGACCAAGATCCTGATCGCCGAGGTCACCTCCACCGACCCCGCCAAGGAGGAGTTCTCCCACGAGAAGCTCTCCCCGGTCCTGGCCATGTATCACGCCAAGGACTTCCAGGAGGCCGTCGACAAGGCCGAGCACCTGGTGCTCGCCGGTGGCCCGGGCCACACCGCCTCTCTGTACGTGCACCCTGCCCAGGCCGAGAAGATCAGCCTGTTCGAGCACGTCATGAAGGCCTGCCGTATCGTCATCAACACCCCGTCCTCGCACGGCGGCATCGGTGACCTGTACAACTTTGGCATGAAGCCGTCTCTGACCCTGGGCTGCGGCTCCTGGGGCGGCAACTCCGTCTCCGAGAACGTTGGGGTGAAGCACTTGATCAACGTTAAGACTGTGGCCGAGCGCCGTGAGAACATGCTGTGGTTCCGCGCTCCCGAGAAGGTCTACTTCAAGAAGGGTTCCACGCCCGTCGCCCTCGACGAGCTTGGCAACGTCATGGGCAAGAAGCGCGCCTTCATCGTCACCGACCAGTTCCTCTTCAAGAATGGCAACACCCGCGCCATCGAGGCCAAGCTCGACGAGATGGGCATCGCCCACGACTGCTTCTACGACGTCGAGCCCGATCCGTCGCTGCAGTGCGCACGTCGCGGCGCCAAGCAGATGGCTCTCTTTGAGCCGGACGTCATCATCGCCGTCGGCGGTGGCTCCGCTATGGACGCCGGCAAGATCATGTGGATGATGTACGAGCACCCCGAGTGCAAGTTTGAGGACATGGCCATGGACTTCATGGACATCCGCAAGCGTATCTTCACCTTCCCCGAGATGGGCAAGAAGGCCTACTTCGTCGCCGTCCCGACCTCTTCGGGCACCGGTTCCGAGTGCACGCCGTTCGCCATCATCACCGACAAGGAGACCGGCATCAAGTGGCCGCTCGCCGACTACGCGCTGCTCCCCAACATGGCTATCGTCGACGCCGACAACTGCATGACCGCCCCGCGCGGCCTGACCGCTGCCTCCGGCATCGACGTCATGACCCACGCCATCGAGTCCTACGTCTCCATCATGGCTTCCGACTACACCAAGGGCCTCTCCGAGCGCGCTGCTAAGCTCGTCTTCGAGAACCTGCCCTCCAGCTTCACGAACGGCGCCAAGGACCCGCATGCCCGCGAGGAGATGCACAACGCCTCCTGCATGGCCGGTATGGCCTTCGCCAACGCCTTCCTGGGCCTCAACCACTCCATGGCCCACAAGCTCGGCGCTTTCCATCACCTGCCTCACGGCCTCGCAAACGCCGTCATCCTGACCCGCGTCATGCGCTACAACGCCGCCGAGGCTCCCGTCAAGATGGGTACCTTCTCCCAGTATCCTTACCCCAACGCGCTGCACAACTACGCCGAGATGGCCAAGTACTGCGGCATCGAGGGCAAGGACGACAAGGAGGTCTTCGAGAACTTCATCACGAAGCTCGAGGAGCTCAAGGACTTCATCGGTGTCAAGAAGACCATCGCCGACTACGGTGTTGACGAGCAGTACTTCCTCGACACCCTCGACGAGATGACCGAGCAGGCATTCAACGACCAGTGCACCGGCGCTAACCCGCGCTACCCGCTCATGAGCGAGATCAAGGAGCTCTACCTGGACGCCTACTACGGCCGCGAGCCCCAGGACTACGCCGTCTGCTAGTTTTTAGCACGGTTTTTTGCGGCGGGGGTGCACGGGTGTTTCACACACCCCCGCCGTCGCTTCTATCGCATCGTTGAAAGGATGCAACCATGCTGCTACCCGATTCCAAGACCGAGCTCGTCCGCCGTGGCAACAAGGTCGTTTACGACCTGGGCGACAAGATCGTCAAGGTCTTTAACGAGACCAAGCCTGTCTCCGACGTGTTCAACGAGGCTTTGAATCTTGCCCGCATCAATGAGTGCGGCATCCGCAGCCCCAAGGCTCTCGAGGTTTCCCAGCTCGAGAACGCCAACGGCTGGGCGCTCGTGACCGAGAAGGTTCCGGGCACCACCCTTGCCGAGAAGATGACTGCCGAGCCTCAGCGCTTTGGTGAGTACCTCGAGATGTTCGTCGACCTCCAGATCGAGATCCACGGCTACACCTCCCCGCTGCTCAACCGTCAGCGCGACAAGTACGCCCGCATGATCGACAGCCTTGATCAGCTCAATGCCACCACGCGCTACAACCTTCAGGAGCGTCTGGACGGCATGACCAAGGAGTTCAAGGTCTGCCACGGCGACTTCAACCCCTCCAACGTCATCGTCGGCGACGACGGCCAGCTCTATGTGTGCGACTGGGCACACGCTACCCAGGGCTCCCCTGCTGCCGACGTTGCCACCACCTACCTGCTCTTTGCCCTCAACAGCAAGGACCAGGCCGAGGCCTACCTGGAGCTCTACTGCGACCGCGCCGACATGCCCATGCAGGTCGTGCGTCAGTGGACGAGCATCGTCGCCGCTTCCGAGCTCGCTCGTAAGCGCAACGTGAACGATGAGTTCCTGAAAAACTGGATCGACGTCGTCGATTATCAGTAATATCTGAGCGATTTATTTCGCATCGGAGGCACAAGAAACCCCACAGCTCATATGGGCTGTGGGGTTTTCCTTTTAGATATCGAGGATGCTACAAGATAAAAGGACGGCCCCGCATCTCCCCTATCTGGAGAAATGCGGGGCCGTCCCGTATATCGAACTACAAACGAAATCGTCGATTAACGACGGGCAGCCTTCACAAGCTCGGCAACCTTAACAACGACCTCGTCGATCGCCACGTCCTCACGCTCGCCGGTAGCACGATCCTTGAGCTCCACCGTGCCATTCTTAAGGCCACGCTTACCCAGAACAACCTGATACGGGAAGCCCATAAGGTCGTTGTCGGCAAACTTAAAGCCGGGGCGCTCGTCGCGGTCATCCACGACAACCTCGATACCTTCGGCGCACAGACCCTCGACGATTTGCTCACAGACGGTCGCGCACTCCTCCTTCTTGGGATCGAGCGGAATCACCGCGACCTCGTACGGAGCAACGGAGACCGGCCAGACGATACCGTGCTCGTCGTTGTGCTGCTCCACGACGGCAGCGAGCGAGCGGGACACACCAACGCCGTAGCAGCCCATGATCAGCGGCTTCTCCTTGCCGTCCTCGTCCATAAAGGTGGCACCCATGGCCTCGGAATACTTGGTGCCCAGCTGGAAGACCTGGGAAACCTCGATGCCGCGAGCAGCAGAGAGCGGCTTGCCGCAGTGCGGGCAGGGATCGCCGGCAACGACGGTGACCAGGTCGGCCCACTCGTCGACGGTAAAGTCGCGCTCGGGGCAGGCACCGGTAAAGTGATAATCGACCTCGTTGGCACCGCAGGCCCACTGCTTGGACTCGCGAAGGCTCTCGTCGCAGACCAGACGAATGCCCTCGGGTAAGTTAACCGGCCCGATAAAGCCCTTATGCAGACCGTAGGTCTGAAGTTCCTCGTCGGTCATCATGCGATAGCCCTTGCCAAAGACATGCTCGGCCTTGCAGTCGTTGAGTTCATGATCGCCCGGAACGATGGCCACGACCGGCTTGCCCTCGGCGTCGATGAGCGCCAGCGACTTTCGCGTACCGTTCTCGGGGAAACCGAAGAACTTGGCGACGGCCTCAATGGTGCCCATGCCCGGAGTCTCGACCTTGGTGAGCGTACCGTCGCCGGGGCCCTCAGTCACGACGACCTTGGTGCTTGCCGCCTCGTCATCGGCAGCAAAGCCGCAATCGTCGCAGTAGACCAGCGAAGCCTCACCGGCATCGGCCAAAGCCATGTACTCGACGGAGGTATCGCCACCGATCTCACCGGAGTCGGCAACGACGGGCAGGGCCTTAATGTAGCAGCGCTCACAGATGTTAGCGTAGGCCTGCTTCATCTTGTCGTACTCCTCCTGCAGGCTCTCCTGCGTGGCGGAGAAGCTGTAGGCGTCCTTCATGATGAACTCACGGCCGCGCATCAGGCCAAAGCGGGGACGGAACTCGTCGCGGAACTTATCCTGGATGTGATAGAGGTTCACCGGCAGCTGCTTGTAGGAACGCAGCTCATTGCGCACCAGGGCAGTCACGGTCTCCTCGTGCGTGGGTCCGAGAACAAACTCGCGGCCGTGGCGGTCATCAAAGCGCACGAGCTCCTTGCCATAGGCATCGATGCGGCCGGACTCACGCCACAGCTCGGCATCGACCATAATGGGCATCATGAGCTCCTGGGCTCCGGCAGCATCCATCTCGTCGCGCACGATGTTCTCGATCTTGCGGATCGAGCGCCATGCGAGCGGCAGATAAGAATACAGACCGGCGGCCTCCTTGCGGATCATGCCAGCGCGAAGCAGCAGGCGATGGCTCGCAAGCTCGGCATCGGCCGGATCCTCTTTAAGCGTCGGCGCATAGAGCTTAGACATATACATTGCTCGAGTCATTTATTTCTCCTCAATAAGCTTGTCGACCTCGGCCATGAGCGCGTCGACAATTTGATCCTCAGCTACTTTACCAATGATCTGGCCATGCGAAAAGAGCAGGCCCTGACCTCGTCCACAGGCCACACCTAGGTCGGCGTCGGAAGCCTCGCCGGGGCCATTAACGGCACATCCCATCACGGCGATCGAAAGCGGCGCGGAGTAGTTCTTAAGCCGCTCGGTAACCTCCTCGGCGATGGGAATGAGGTTAACCTGACAGCGCGCACATGTGGGGCACGAGACAATCTCGGGGCCACGGCGACGCAGGCCCAGCGACTGCAGAATACCCCAAGCGACCGGCGGCTCCTCAACCGGATCGGCCGTGAGCGACACACGCATGGTGTCGCCGATGCCTTCAGAAAGCAAGATACCCAAGCCTACAGAGCTCTTAATGGTGCCCTGAAGCTTGGTACCCGCCTCGGTTACGCCCAGGTGAAGCGGAACGTGGGGAATCTCACGCGACAAGGCTCGATAGGTATCGAGCGTCGTTTGCACGCTATGGGCCTTGGCCGAAAGCACAATGTTCGTAAAGCCGCGGTCTTCAAAATGCTTGACGAAACGCTCGCTCGACATCACGAGCTTTTCGGGCTGCGTGAGGTCTTCGCGCTCGGCGATATCCTGCTCAAGCGAGCCCGCGTTCACGCCAATGCGAATCGCGCACCCAGCGGCGCCCGCGGCATCGATCACGGCATCAACCTTGACCCAATCGCCAATGTTGCCGGGATTGATGCGGAGCTTGGCGGCACCAGCCTCCACAGCGCCAATGGCCAGCTTGTGGTTAAAGTGGATATCGGCAACGATTGGCACCGGAGACTCGGCACAGATGGTGCGGAAACCCTCAAGCGCGGCCTCAGTGGGCACGCTCACACGCACGATATCGCAGCCAGCCTGCGCCAACGCGCACACTTGCGCAAGCGTTGCCTGGGCATCAGCGGAATCGGTGCAGGTCATGGATTGGACCACCACCGGCGCACCGCCACCGATCTGCACACCGCCCACATGCACGGGGCGCGTCAACTCACGAGGCAAAGGATGGGATAAAGACAATCCAAACACTCCCCTACAGAATAAATCGAAGGATGTCGGAACGAAGCATATAGACAAACAGCAGCGCAAAGAGCGCGATGCCCACATAGCTCACAATCGTCTGGACCTTGAGCGGAAGCTCGCGGCCCACAATCTTTTGAATGATCTCGATGACCAGCTTGCCGCCATCGAGTGGTGGGATGGGCAGCAGGTTCATAAAGCCAAGCGAGAACGAAATGAGGGCGGCAAACGAAAGGAACGTGGCAGGGCCGGCAGCAGCAGCCTGTGAGGACATAACGCTAATACCCACGATCGAAGAAGACTGATCGAGAATCTCCATCGTATGCTGCGGCTGGAGCAGGCGCATCACGCCCTCCGCGGTCTGCACAACATAGGAGAATGACAGACGCGCCGAGGTGATGGGGTCCAAACGGACTACCTCCGTAGAAGCATACACACCTAACCGCTCGTCCTCTTTGAGCGCAACCGAAGTCGAATGCTGCTTGCCGTCGCGCTCATACTCAATGGCGATATCGTCCTTACCGGCGGCCTTGCCGATAGCATCGTAGACGTCCATCCAAGTGGAACATGAGACACCGTCGACCGAAAGGATCGCATCACCGGCCTCGATACCCGCCTTGGCGGCAATAGACCCCTCGTCAACCTGACCGATCACGTTGGTATCGATCGGCACGGTGACACCCGCAATGGAATAGATGCTCATAAGGAGCAAAAAACCCGTCAGGATATTGACGAGAATGCCCGCGAGCAGCATAAAGGCGCGCTTGAGAAAGCCCTGGCCAAGATAAGTGTGCGAGCGCTCTTGCGCCAAGAAATCAACCTCGCCGCACGGCAGCTCCCACACATCGCCCTCGGCAGTCGCATGCTCTCGATCGAACCGGCGGCCGTCAAAGGTGGTGTAACCCGCAGCGTCTCGAGGCAGTGTCCGATACTTGGTGGGATAGTAGCTCGGTGAGGGCTTCTCCCCTTCCTCATACCAAGGTGCGATGGAGCCCCAGCCCAGCAACAGAGCACAAGCCTCGAGCGCATCCTCCTCGGACAGCTCGAGTTCGGCGGCAAGGTCGGCCACGGTCACGCGACCATGACGATAGATAGCCGCGAGCACGCGATCGGCGCACGAGACGTCGGTCGGATCCATACCGCAAATGGCAGCGTAGCCACCCAGCAGCAGCGGGGTCACGCCAAACTTGGTTCCAATGCGACGCGACGTGTAATGGATGTCAAAGCGGCACGGCAGGCCCAAAAAGAACTCGGTCACACGGACGCCACAGGCACGCGCCGCCAAAAAGTGGCCACCCTCGTGCAAAAACACGAGGACGGAAAGCATCAGCAGGCCCCAAAAGACCGATGAGAGAACGCTCAGAACAGTATCCATAAAACGAAAAAGCAATCCTTATGGGTTAGGAACGGGTTGCGACGAGCACCTGCGCAGCCTTTTCACGCGCCCACGCATCGATGTCGCGAAGCTGCTCAAACGAATCGACCGCCTGCATATCGTGGGCATCCATGCAGGATTCCACAATGTGATCGATATCGGTAAAGCTGCAGCCATCGCGCAGGAAGGCATCGACGGCGACCTCGTTGGCGGCATTGAGCACGCACGGCATGGTGCCACCCGTCTTGCCGGCACGCTCGGCCAGTGCCAGACAGCGGAAGGTATCCATGTCGGCAGCATCAAACGTGAGCTGCCCCAACTCGCGAAAATCGATACGAGGCGCCGGAGTATCCCAACGCTCGGGATACGAGAACGCGAACTGGATGGGAATACGCATGTCGGAAGCACCGAGATGCGCCATCACAGAGCCGTCGGCGAACTCGACCATAGAGTGAATCTTGGACTGACGCTGCACGACCACGTTAATGAAATCGAGGTCGCAGTTAAACAGGTGCATGGCCTCGATGCGCTCCAGGCCCTTGTTCATGAGGGTGGCGGAGTCGATGGTGATCTTGGCACCCATGGCCCACGTGGGATGTGCGAGGGCATCGGCACGCGTCACGCGATCGAGCTCGTCGCGCGTACGGCCAAAGAACGGACCGCCCGAGCAGGTGAGCCAAATACAATGAGCCTCGCGCGGGTTCTCCCCCAGATAGCACTGGAAGATGGCGGAGTGCTCAGAGTCGACTGGAATAAGCTGGCCCGGTTGCGCCAACGGCATAAGCAAGTCGCCACCGACGACGAGGGACTCCTTGTTGGCAAGGGCAAGACGCTTATTCGAGGTCAGGGCCGCATGGCTCGCCTCGAGACCGGCGGCGCCCACAATAGCGACAAGCACGCAGTCGACATCATCGCGACATGCGAGCTCGCAAACCGCTTGCGCGCCTACACCGAGCTTCGTTCCCTCGGGCAACTCCTGCAGCACGGCGTCATCGCCATGAGCGACATCGGCCACGGCAACCGCCGGAACCGAGAACTCGCGGGCAGCGGCAACGAGCTCGGAGGTACTGGAGTTAACGGACAGCGCCGTCACCTGTAGTCGATCGGCATGCTGACGGCACACATCGAGCGCCTGGGTGCCGATAGAGCCCGTACAGCCCAGGATGGCAACACGGAGACGTCCATCGGAGCCATACGTCGTCTGGAAGGACATTACAGCACGCCTCCGATCATCAGCATCAGCTGCGCGGTGATGCAGCCGAAGATAAGCGAATCGCTACGATCGAGCATGCCGCCGTGGCCCGGGATAAGGTTGCCGGAATCCTTGACGCCCACACCGCGCTTGATGCGCGACTCGATAAGGTCGCCGATAACGCCCAGAATGGACACGACCACGCCGCACAGCAGCGCATAGGGCAGGCTGAGCTTGTAGAAATGCGTCGCCCACAGGATGAGCCAAATCAAAACCGAGCCCAGGATGCCGCCGGCAAACCCCTCCCAGCTCTTTTTGGGAGAGATCTTAGGAACCATCTTGTGCTTGCCGATACGGCTACCCACGATGTAGGCAAACGAGTCGGAGACCCAAAGGGACGCGCAAACGCCCACCGAAAGCAGGGCGCCGGCAAAACCGGGTACGGCATCGCGCAGCAGCACGATAGCCGACAGCATAAAGCCAGTGTAGATGGGACCCATGAGCGTCACGGCCACATCAGAGATGCGGGTACGCGGCGACCAGACATACCAAATGCCCACAGCGAGCATCAGGGCAAAAAGCAGGGCATTCAGCAACATCGAATCGCCCAACGCCGACAGCGGAAAGAGTACGGCGGCAGCGATACCCATGCGCTCGTTAGCCATCTTGCCATCGAGCCTTGTCATACGGAAAAACTCATAGCAGCACAGACCGCTCATGACAGAAACAAAGATGGCCGTGGGCACGATACCCAAAACCAGGCACAGGATAAAGACGACGGCGTAGACGATACCGGCGGCGGCGCGGGTAATAAAGCCCGA
>UQJA01000045.1 GCA_900541285.1 uncultured Collinsella sp. | reverse complement strand
GCTCATTCGTCGCTTGCGTACCAAAGTACGCGGCGCTCCTCTTTCGGGCCGATCTGCCGCACTTGGACAACCCTCGCTTTGTAAGGAATGTTCACAAAGTTGAAGTTTCCACCTGCATCTCTTCGCAGGCTTTCAGTATGAAAGGAGAGCTAGATGCGTGTTTCTTACGACTGGCTCAAGACCATGATCGATATTCCGGAGGATCCCAAGACCCTTTCGGACGAATATATCCGTACCGGCACCGAGGTCGAGGCGATCGACACCGTGGGCGAGTCCTTCGACCACGTGGTGACCGCCAAGGTACTCACCAAGACCCCGCACCCCGATAGCGACCACATGTATGTGTGCTCGGTCGACGTGGGCGACAAGAACCTCGACCCCGACGGTAATCCCGCTCCGCTGCAGATCGTCTGCGGCGCGCAGAACTTCGAGGCCGGCGACCACATCGTCACGGCCATGATCGGCGCAGTTCTGCCCGGCGACGTCAAGATCAAGAAGAGCAAGCTTCGCGGCGTCGTGTCCATGGGCATGAACTGCTCCGCGCGCGAGCTCGGTCTGGGCGGCGACCACTCCGGCATTATGATCCTGCCCGAGGATACGCCCTGCGGCATGCCGTTTGCCGAGTATGTGGGCTCGAGCGACACCGTGCTCGACTGCGAGATTACGCCCAACCGCCCCGACTGCCTGTCCATGATCGGCATGGCCCGCGAGACCGGCGCCATCTTCGACCGCGATTTCCACGTTGAGCTGCCCGCCATCAAGGCCGAGACCGGCCGCGCGACCGACGACGAGCTTTCCGTCGAGATTGCCGACGAGGGCCTGTGCGACCGCTACGTTGCCCGCATCGTGCGCAACGTCAAGGTCGGCCCGTCGCCCGACTGGATGGTCAAGCGCCTTAACGCCCTGGGCGTGCGCCCGCACAACAACATCGTCGACATCACCAACTATGTGATGATGCTCACCGGTCAGCCGCTGCACGCCTTTGACCTGGACACCTTTGCCGCGCGCGATGGCCACCGTCGTGTGGTAGTTCGCGCCGCCCAGCAGGACGAGAAGTTCACGACGCTCGACGGCGAGGAGCGCGTGCTCGACGCCGGCATGGGCCTCATCACCGACGGCGAGCGTCCCGTGGCGCTGGCCGGTGTCATGGGCGGCATGGATTCCGAGATCGAGGACGATACCGTTGACGTGATGGTCGAGAGCGCCTGCTTCAACGCCGGCCGCACCTCGCACACCAGCCGTGACCTATCGCTGATCTCCGACGCCTCCATCCGCTTTGAGCGCCAGGTCGACGAGACCGGCTGCGTGGACGTCGCCAATGTGACGTGCGCGCTCATCGAGGAGATCGCCGGCGGCGAGGTCGCCCCCGGCTATGTGGACGTGTTCCCCGCGCCCAAGACCATCGACAGCATTAAGCTGCGTTTGGCCCGCGTGCACGCCATCTGCGGCGCCGACATCGAGCCCGACTTTATCGAGCGCTCGCTTACCCGCCTGGGCTGCACCGTCGAGCGCGACGGTGAGGACTTTATGGTCACGCCGCCGAGCTTCCGTCCCGACCTGCCGCGCGAGATCGATCTGATCGAGGAGGTCCTGCGCCTATGGGGCATGGGTCGCGTCACGGCGACCATTCCGGCTGCCAAGAACCATATCGGCGGTCTGACGCGCGAGCAGAAGCTTACCCGCAAGGTCGGCGAGATCCTGCGCGCCTGCGGCCTCAACGAGACCACGACTTTTGGCTTTGCTGCCCCGGGCGACCTGGAGAAGATCGGCATGTCCACCGAAGGCCGCGGCTGCCCCGTGGTGCTCATGAACCCGTTGGTCGCCGAGCAGACCGAGATGCGCCGCTCGTTGCTGCCGGGCTTACTGCAGTCCGTTGCCTATAACGAGGCCCACGGCACGCCCAACGTGCACCTGTACGAGGTCGGCAGTCTGTTCCACGGTCGCGAGAATGCCAGCCTGCCCAAGGAGACCAAGTCCGTCGCGGGCGTGCTCTCGGGCCAGTGGAGCGAGCAGTCCTGGAACATGAAGTACCGCAAGCTGCGTTTCTTCTTTGGCAAGGGCATCGTCGAGGAGCTGCTCGCCCAGCTGCGCATTGAGAAGGTTCGCTTCCGTCCCGTCGAGGGCGAGAGCTATGCCTTCCTGCAGCCGGGTCGTGCTGCCGAGGTGCTCTCGGGCGGTACCGTGCTGGGCTGGGTCGGCGAGATTCACCCCGAGGCGCGCGAGGCCTGCGGCATCGATGAGGTCGTCGTTGCCTTTGAGCTCGATCTGGACAAGCTGATCAAGGGCGCCCGCAATCAGGAGAACTACCGCGAGTTCTCGCAGTACCCTGCCGTTGAGCACGACCTTGCTATCGTGGTCGACAACACTGTGACCTGCGAGGATCTTGAGCGTCGTATTACGAGTGCCGGCGGCAAACTGCTCGAGGGCGTGCGCCTGTTCGACGTCTACCGCGATCCGGTCCGCATCGGAGCGGGCAAGAAGTCCATGGCCTTCGCACTTACGTATCGCTCCGACGACCACACGCTCACCAGCGAAGAGGTCGAGAAGGCGCACCAGAAGATCGTCACCAAGGTGTGCAAGGGCGTAAACGGCGAGGTCCGCGGCTAGGGCTTGCGACCGAGGCATGGGCCGTCGGGCGACGGCATGACTGAGCTGCTGCCCGCCAGCGCTCCGCATCTGTGACATATGTATTGCAAAACGGCGTGTCGCTTTGTTGGCGGCGCGCCGGTTTGCTATGATAGCCCGCGGCGTGTTACGAATTAGACGATACGTAACACTGGACGATATGGTTCAAACGGCGCTGCAATTCCGCATGCCGACAACCGGGAGGCGTATATGCACATTCCAGATAATTATCTGTCCCCGCAGACCGATGCCGTTATGGCGGTGGCGATGGTTCCCGTGTGGGTTCACTGCATCAAGAAGGTGCGCGCCACGCTCGATCGCGAGCACATGGCCTTCCTGGGCATCTGCGCTGCGTTCTCCTTTTTGCTCATGATGTTCAACGTGCCGCTGCCCGGCGGCACCACGGGTCACGCCGTCGGCGGCGCACTCATCGCGCTGCTGCTGGGCCCCGAGGCCGCGGCTATCGCGGTTTCGGTCGCGCTGGCGCTGCAAGCGCTGCTGTTTGGCGACGGCGGCATCCTGTCCTTTGGCGCTAACTGCTTTAACATGGCCTTCGTGTTGCCGTTTGCCGCAGCCATCGTGTTCCGCGCGCTTAACAGCCGTTTGCACGACAAGAGCTGGGGCACCTCGGTTTCGGCCATCGTAAGCGGCTGGGTCGGCCTGTGCCTGGCGGCCCTGTGCGCAGCAATCGAGTTTGGTATTCAGCCGATGCTTTTCACGAATGCTTCGGGCGCTCCGCTGTACTGCCCCTTCCCGCTGTCTGTTTCCATTCCGGCCATGTTGATCCCGCATATGCTGGTTGCCGGCGTGGTCGAGGGCGTGGCGACGGCCGCCATCTACGGTTTCATTAAGAAGACGGCGCCGAGCTTTATCGTCGGGCCCGAGGCCGTCGATGGCCAGCTTGCTGCCGAGGGCACTGCTGCCAAGAAGACCTCGCTGGTCCCCACGCTCATCCTGGTCGCCGTGCTTGTCGTGGCCACGCCGCTGGGCCTGCTTGCCACGGGTGACGCCTGGGGCGAGTGGGACGCCGAGGGCGCTGCGACTGCCGTTCAGGAGGCTGGCGATGACAGCCTGCAGGCTTCGGTCGGCCTCGATGCCCCGACCTTTGCCGATACTCTGCCCACGGGCGATTATCTGCAGGCCTTTTCCGAGGAGCAGGGTCTTGACTTTGCCGGCCAGGCTGCCATGTATATCCTTTCGGGCGTGATTGGCGTTGCGGTGCTCACCATCGCATTCCGCTTAATCTCGCTGACGGTCAAGGAAAGCGGTGCTCATGGCAATGGCCGAGCTGCCTAGCTGGCTTGCGGCCGAGGAGCGGTACGAGCCCACGGGTGCTCGTCATCGCGTGATGCAAAAGAACGTCCTGCACCTGGCGAGCCTGCTTGAGCGGGTTCGCCTGGGTGGAGGCGCACACGAGGGCGGGTCGATGGTCGACCGCGCCCTTTCTTGCGTTTCGGCTCCGGTGCGTCTGGTGGGGATGTTCGCTTGCGTCCTTTGCGTGTGTCTGACGCAGAGCCCGCTGTACCTCATGTTGATGGCGGCTATCGCGCTGGTGCTCGTTGCCGTGCGCCCTGTACGCGGGCTGCGCGCGACCTTCGTGCCGGCGTTGGCTGCCGCGGGGTTTGCCGTGGTTCTGGCGCTGCCTGCCCTGCTGCTGGGCGCTTCCGCTACGGGCGCCATGCTCAAAATTGCGCTCAAGACGTTCATTAACGTGTCACTCGTGCTGGGTGTTTCGTGGACGCTCACCTGGAACCGCATGTCGGCGGCGCTCAAGACGCTACATCTGCCCGACGAGGTCATCTTTACGTTTGATATGGCGCTCAAGCACATCGAGGTGCTGGGCCGCACGGCGCACGATCTGACCGAATCGGTCATGCTGCGCAGTGTGGGTCGCGCGCCTGAGGGGTTTTCGCGCACCGACTCGGTCGCGGGTATCATGGGCATGACGTTTATCAAGGCGATGGAATGCAGTCGTGCGATGGACGAGGCCATGCTCTGCCGCGGCTTTGCCGGTGCGTATCCGGCGCCCGCGCGGGGCGGATTTGGCTGGCGCGATGCGGTCTATGCGGCCGGCGTGGCGCTGCTGGCAGTGTTGTGCGCCGTGCTGTAGGCGCTGCTGGCTCTGGCTGGGGATGCAAATAGGGAAGGGCGACGTTTTGACGATCGATATGAATAGTGCGGCGGGCACGAACGGTGTGGGCGGCGCCGAGGACACGCCGCTTATTGAGTTGCGCGACGTGGTGTTTTCCTATACGGGCCATACAGTTGTCGATGGCGTGTCGCTGCAGGTCGATCGTGGTGAACTCGTTGCCCTGCTCGGTCCCAACGGCTGCGGTAAGACAACGATTATGCGTCTTATTAACGGCCTTGAACTCGCGGACGCAGGGGCATACCTGTTTGACGGGCACGTGGTCGATGCGGCGTATCTGAAGGATTCTGCTGCTGCTCAGAAGTTCCACCAGCGTGTGGGCTTCGTATTCCAAAACGCCGATGCCCAGCTGTTCTGCGCCACGGTGGGCGAGGAAGTTGCTTTTGGTCCCGCGCAGATGGGGCTGCCGGCAGACGAGCTCGAGCGCCGCGTGAGCGATGCCATGGGGTTGTTCCAGGTTGCCGACCTTGCCGACGCCTCTCCCTATCAGCTCTCGGGCGGGCAAAAGAAGCGCGTTGCGCTGGCTGCGGTGGTGTCGATGAACCCGGATATCTTGGTTCTTGACGAGCCTACCAATGGGCTCGACGAGGATTCATGCGACATCGTGGTCAACTTCTTGCTGGCCTACGTCGCGGCGGGTAAGACGGTCTTGATGAGCACACATCACCAGGATTTGGTGCGACGCCTGGGTGCCCGTGCAATCTATATCGATCGATATCACCATGTGGTCGAGGCGCCTTCGCCGTCGTATGGAACCGAAAGCGGTGCTACGGACTAGTTGCTGCGTAGAGCGTGCGTAGCCGCCCGCGCGGCTTTGCCGTGATGGTATAGTTATCCAGGTTTTTTATGGGGGTGGCTATGCCAAGCTGGAACATTCATATCGCTCAGACGGAGCGTTTGCTGGAGCGCACCGGTGCGCTTGCCAATAGCGTGCGCGACCGCAATGCCTTTTTGTTTGGCTGCGTGGTTCCGGATATCTTCGTGGGCTATATGGTCCCTGGCATCGCCGATCCCATCCCGTACCGCATTACGCACTTTGCAAAGCCCGAGCCTATCCCTAAGCCGCGCGAGCATGAGTTTTGGGACACCTATGTGGCGCCGCTGCTCAAAGGGGCGCCTGTTGGTACGCCGGCTGACGCGACCTCGATTGTCGAGGAGCGCGAGCGACTCAATCGGGTGCATTATCCCCAACGCTACAAGGATGCCGAGCCGGTTGCCGGTCCCGGTGCTAGCGAGCTTTCACTCGCGCCCGATGACGTGGCGCAGTCGCTGCTCGATCTGACGCTGGGCGTTTGGTCTCACCTCGTGGCCGATACCGTGTGGAATACGCGCGTGAATCGGTACCTGGAGGCGCACGGCGGCAAACCGTGCGAGGAATTCCGCATTAAAAAGCAAGGCGACTTTGACTGGTTTGGCAAGACACTCGGCATCGTTTCGATTCCGCGCGCGACCGATCGCCTGTATACTGCGGCGACCCGTTTTGGTCAGTATCCCATCCATAAGGAGTATGTGCTCAAGACCATTGGCGTTATGCACGAGATTGTACGCGAAAACCCCGGCGAGCCCGATCATCCGCCGTATCGCTTGCTAACCGAGGAGTTTTTCGATGCAACGTTTACCGAGGTCATCGAGCTGACCGAGGCGGGATTTGCGGCTCGCGTTGCTGCTTCTGACGTCCCCGCAGCCCCCCTGATCGCTAGCTGCTAGCCGGCCGGCTTGACGGTGAACAGTTCATCCCAATTGACCAACGGCTCCCGTCGCAGGGCGTCTTCGGTGGTGCGCTCGGCATCGGAGAGGCTTGCGACTGAACGCAAATCGATGAGGCGGCATATGAAGAAGGTCAAAAAAAGCCCGGAAGGCAATGCCTTCCGGGCCCTTTGCAATGCAAATCTGCTTGCAAGTGCGTTTTAGCGCACCTGAGCGACGTAAGCGACGTTGGTCGAGGAGACCTTGTCCTCGAGCTGGACGCTCATGCGGGGATCGCCGGCGGTAGCGACGGTCAGGTCGCCGGCCTCGACGTAGCCGAGCTCCTTAGCGGTCTCGATCGCCTTGACGATCGTGCCGTTGACGGTGCCCTGGGTAATCTCGGCCTGGTGCGGGATAACGCCCCAGTACATAATCATCTGCTGGACGGCCCACTCGTGGCGGGAGAACGCGCAGATCGGCATGTTGGGACGGAAGTGCGAGATCAGGCGAGCGGTACGACCGGTGGTCGTCGGCACGGTGATGCACTTGGCGCCAACAGTGGTAGCCATGTTCACAGCGGACATACCCACAACGTTGTTGACGACGCGGGTACCGTGAGCATCGGCCGGAACCTCGAGTGGAGCGTGAGCCGGGAGGTACTTCTCGGTCTCGAGAGCGATGCTGGCCTGCATCTTAACGGCCTCGACCGGGTACTTACCGGCAGCGGACTCGCCGGACAGCATGACGGCGTCGGTGCCGTCGTAGATGGCGTTAGCAACGTCGGCAACCTCGGCGCGCGTCGGGCGCGGGTTCTGCTGCATGGAGTCGAGCATCTGCGTAGCGGTGATAACGGGCTTGTAGGCCGCGTTGCACTTGGCGATGATCTCCTTCTGGATGTGCGGAACGAGCTCGGGCTTGATCTCGATGCCCAGGTCGCCACGGGCGACCATGATGCCATCGGAAGCCTCGAGGATCTCGTCGAAGTTCTCGACGCCCAGGGCGCACTCGATCTTCGGGAAGATCGTCACGTGCTCGCCGCCGTTCTCGCGGCAAAGCTCGCGGATGCCGCGGACGGACTCGCCGTCACGGATGAAGGAAGCGGCGATGTAGTCGATGTTCTCGGTCAGGCCAAAGAGGATGTCCTGACGATCGCGCTCGGTGATGGCGGGCAGCGAGATATTGACGTTGGGCATGTTGACGCCCTTGCGCTCGCCGATCAGGCCGTCGTTCTTGACGACGCAGGTCATGTCCTGGCCGTCGACGGACTCGACCTCGAGGGCGACCAGGCCGTCATCGATCAGGATGAGGGAGCCCTTCTCGACCTCGGAGGGCAGAGCCAGGTAGTCGAGGGAGATGTGCTCAGAGGTGCCGTGGAAATCCTCGGACGTGGGCTGAGCGGTGACGACGATCTTATCGCCGGTCTTGACGGCAACCTTCTTGCCGTCGACCAGAAGGCCGGTGCGGACCTCGGGGCCCTTGGTGTCGAGCAGGATGCCGACGGGCAGACCGAGCTCCTTGGAAATACGACGGACGCGCTCGATGCGACCGTGGTGCTCGTCGTAGGATCCGTGCGAGAAGTTAAAACGGGCGACGTTCATGCCCGCCTTGATCATCTCGCGGATGGTCTCGTCGCTATCGCAGGCGGGACCCATGGTGCATACAATCTTGGTGCGCTTGTACATTCAGACCTCCATCTGACATCGTCTTGCGCTGATAGATAAACCATAAGAAATAAAACTGAGATGATTATAACGAAATGGCGACCGAATACCCCAAAAAATCGACCGTATGCCGAATTAGAAGTTCATTTTTTGCGAAAAAACGGTATATGAAAAATCTTTACCAACCGTTCTGACCGCTGCTATCTGGGCGATATTTCAGTTTGACGATGTGCCGAAGAAAAAACGTTTTATCAATATTGAGCATCACACGGTCTGCATCGTTGCACTCGAGCCGTGTTTCCAATTGGAATGTTTTGGCTAGACGCGCTGCTTTGGGGTACCATAGCTCCACTATCAACTGCCGCTCAGCACGGCAGCCTTGATGAGCCCTTGCCCTTCTCCTGGGAATTATGATCGGGCATCAATCTGCTGAGTGGCCCGAATCCCAGGAGGGGACTCTATATGCAAAAGGAATACCTGTCCGCTGCGGCGGAGGTGCTCAGCGACCAAGGTGTCGATGAGAACCTCGGCCTGAGCAACGACGAGGCGTCGTCGCGCCTCGCCAAGACAGGCCCTAACAAGCTCGAGGAAGCCGAGAAGACCCCGTTGTGGAAGCGCTTCTTTGAGCAGATGGCCGACCCCATGGTCATCATGTTGATCGTTGCCGCCGTCATCAGCGCGCTCACGGGTATGGTCAAGGGCGAGCCCGACTTTGCCGACGTCGCCATCATCATGTTCGTCGTTATCGTCAACTCGGTGCTGGGCGTGGTCCAGGAAGCTAAAAGCGAGGAGGCTCTCGAGGCCCTGCAGGAGATGAGCGCGGCGCAGTCCAAGGTGCTGCGCGACGGCAAGCTCGTGCACCTGCCGAGCGCTGAGCTCGTGCCCGGCGATGTGATCATGCTCGAGGCGGGCGACTCCGTCCCGGCCGACTGCCGTGTGCTCGAGAGCGCCACGATGAAGATCGAGGAGGCCGCCCTTACCGGCGAGTCCGTGCCCGTCGAGAAGCATGCCAACGTCATTGAGCTCGCCGCCGGCACCGACGACGTGCCGCTCGGCGACCGCAAGAACATGTGCTACATGGGTTCCACCGTGGTATACGGCCGCGGTCGCGCCGTCGTGGTCGGCACCGGTATGAACACCGAGATGGGCAAGATCGCCGGCGCCCTGGCCGAGGCCAAGGAAGAGCTCACACCGCTGCAGGTGAAGCTCGCCGAGCTCAGCCGCATCCTTACCATCATGGTTATCGTCATCTGCGTCGTCATCTTTGGCGTCGACATCATCCGCCACGGCGTGGGTAACGTCCTTACCGACCCGACTGCCTTGCTCGATACCTTTATGGTTGCCGTCTCGCTCGCCGTCGCTGCCATCCCCGAGGGCCTGGTCGCCGTCGTGACCATCGTCCTTTCGCTTGGCGTGACCAAGATGGCCAAGCGCCAGGCAATCATCCGTAAGCTTTCTGCCGTCGAGACCCTCGGCTGTACGCAGACCATCTGCTCCGACAAGACCGGTACCCTTACCCAAAACAAGATGACCGTCGTCAAGCACGAGCTCGCTGCGCCTAAGGAGAAGTTCCTGGCCGGCATGGCGCTGTGCTCCGACGCCCAGTGGGACGAGGAGCTGGGCGAGGCCGTGGGTGAGCCGACTGAGTGCGCGCTCGTCAACGACGCCGGCAAGGCGGGGCTCACCGGCCTGACCGCCGAGCCCCCGCGTGTGGGTGAGGCCCCGTTCGACTCTGGCCGCAAGATGATGTCCGTGGTCGTCGAGACCCTGGACGGCGAGTACGAGCAGTACACCAAGGGCGCGCCCGACGTGGTGATCGGCCTGTGCACCCATATCTACGAGGGCGATAAGGTCGTCCCCCTGACCGAGGAGCGTCGTGCCGAGCTCGTGGCCGCCAACAAGGCCATGGCCGACGAGGCCCTGCGCGTGCTGGCGCTGGCGAGCCGCACCTACACCGAGGTCCCGGCCGACTGCAGCCCCGCCGCGCTCGAGCATGACCTGGTCTTCTGCGGCCTGTCCGGCATGATTGACCCGGTCCGCCCCGAGGTCGCCGACGCCATCCGCGAGGCGCACGACGCCGGTATCCGCACCGTCATGATTACGGGCGACCACATCGACACCGCCGTGGCCATCGCCAAGCAGCTGGGTATCGTCACCGATCGCAGCCAGGCCATCACAGGCGCCGACCTCGACCGCATGAGCGACGAGGAACTCGACGCGCACATCGAGGACTACGGCGTGTACGCCCGCGTTCAGCCCGAGCACAAGACCCGCATCGTCGAGGCTTGGAAGTCGCGCGACCAGATCGTGGCCATGACGGGCGACGGCGTCAACGACGCCCCGTCCATCAAGCGTGCCGACATCGGCGTGGGCATGGGCATCACCGGTACCGACGTCACCAAGAACGTCGCCGACATGGTGCTCGCCGACGACAACTTCGCCACCATCATCGGTGCCTGCGAAGAGGGCCGTCGCATCTACGACAACATCCGCAAGGTCATCCAGTTCCTGCTTTCGGCCAACCTTGCCGAGGTGTTCTCGGTGTTCATCGCCACGCTCATCGGCTTTACCATCTTCCAGCCGGTGCAGCTGCTGTGGGTGAACCTGGTCACCGACTGCTTCCCCGCGCTCGCGCTGGGCATGGAGGATGCCGAGGGCGACATCATGAAGCGCAAGCCGCGCAACGCCAAGGACGGCGTCTTTGCCGGTAATATGGGTCTGGACTGCGTGGTCCAGGGCCTGATCATCACCGTGCTGGTGCTGGCGAGCTTCTTTGTGGGCGTGTACTTTGACATGGGCTACATCCACATCGCCGATATGATCGCCGGCAATGCCGACGAGGAAGGCGTGATGATGGCGTTCATCACGCTCAACATGGTCGAGATTTTCCACTGCTTCAATATGCGCAGCCGTCGTGCGTCGCTGTTTAGCATGAAGAAGCAGAACAAGTGGCTGTGGGCTTCGGCCGCGTTGGCGCTGGTACTGACGGTTATCGTGACCGTTCAGCCGACGCTTGCCGAGATGTTCTTTGGCCCCGTGACGCTTGAGCTCAAGGGCGTTCTTGCCGCGCTGGGCCTGGCCTTCCTGATCATTCCGCTGATGGAGATCTACAAGGCGATCATGCGCGCTGTGGAGAAAGAGTAGCGTACTCGTCCGGGCCCGCCCCACGCCCTTTCTCCCTCACTGGTCCTCGCGCTTCGCGCTGCGGGATCGTTCGGGAGAAAGGGCTTCCGGGGCGGGCCCTGCGGTATCCTTGTTGGCTTTTCTCCCGTGCGGATGAAAAGGGCTGAGGGAAAGTTTGTGAGCTGGTCGGGCTTTGCCCGGCCAGCTCTTTTTGATTTAAAATACCTGCTCAGTTGTGATTTATGGTGCTGGGAGGCGCTTGTGGGCAAGGCTAAGGCTAAAGCGAAGAAAAAGACGACGGGGGCGCGGGCTAAGCGTGATCGTCGTCGGAAACTCGCGACCGAAGCGCCCGTGTCTGCCGAGGAGTTGTTGGCGAGCGTACCGGGGCTCGATGCGCTGCAGGACGTTCCGGCGTTTGATGACCTGCCGGTCGATGAATCCCAGCAGACTGCCTTTGATGATTTCTGCGCACATGCCGAGGAGCCCGAGCAGATGCAGCTGGGTGCCGTTATTCGCCTGGATCGCGGGTTTCCGTTGGTGGCCACTGCCGATGACACCTTCCGCGCCGAGCATGCCGTGGGGTTTGCCAAGTCGCGCGGCGAGGACGAGGTCCTGCTGCCTGCCGTGGGCGACCGTGTGGCGGTGCGCCGCGCTCCCGGGCACGATATGGGCGTGATTGAGTGCGTGCTGCCGCGCCGTACGAGCTTTGAGCGTTGGCGCGGCCGTGCCCGCGGAGAGCGCCAGGTGCTCTGCTCCAACGTGGATAGCGTGCTAATCGTGCAGGCGCTCGGTGCCGGTGAGGTGCTGCTCGACCGCGTGGCGCGCTCGCTGGTGTTGGCGCTCGACTGCGATGCCGAGCCGGTGGTGGTGCTCACCAAAGCTGACCGCTGCGATGCCGAGGAGCTCGAGCGTGATCTGGACCGCGTGCGCCGCCTGGTGGGTCCGGACGTGCGCGTGATCGTGACGTCCTCTGCCGAGGGCCGCGGCCTGGACGAGGTCCGTGCCTGCGTGCCTACCGGGAGCTGCGCCATGATTCTGGGCGAGTCGGGTGCCGGCAAGTCGACGCTGCTCAATGCACTGCTGGGCCACGATACGTTGGCGACCGGCGGTGTGCGCGAACGCGACGACCAGGGCCGTCACACTACCGTCGCGCGCGTGATGGTGGCGCTACCGGGCGACGCTGGCGTGATCGCCGATGCCCCGGGCCTGCGCAGCCTACCGCTCGTGGGTCACGAACGGGGTCTGGCGCGCGCCTTCCCCGAGATTGTCGAGGCATCGCGCGCGTGCCGGTTTGGCGATTGCACACATACCCATGAGCCGGGCTGCGCCGTTCGCGAGGCCGAGGACGCCGGGCAGATCGACAGCCTGCGGCTGGAAACGTTCCAAAACCTGGCGTCATCCATGCGCGTGAGCGCTCAAATGCTCGATCCCGATGTTCATCTGTAATTGATTTTTCCTATAACAGCTGTCTCCCAACTGTTCGGGAGACGGCTTTTTTGCTGCGGAAAAGCCTCGAAACATGCAGTTTGCTGACGTGCTGACCAAAACCTTGCCACGAGCTTGACGGGCTGGTTAGCTTTTGGTCAGCGATTGGTTTGACATCGAAAACCAAGATCGCGATTGCGCCGCCTTGCACTCTGACCACCCAGACAATGGTGGTACGGGCATTCGCCCGGCACTGCCATGAGAGGAGCGGCCGTGAACAAGAGCAAGCGCATCGCCATCAGTCTGGTCGCGGGTGTGCTCGCTGCTCTGCTCTGCATAGTTTACGGCTCGTCGATCCGCTCGCAAGCCGAACGGGTCCAGGCTGAGACCTTGGCCAAGTACGGTGGCGATCGCGTCGAGGTATGCGTCGCGGCGCGCGATATCGATGTGGGCGAGACCCTCGATGAGACCAATGTCATAACCCAGGAATGGCTGACGAGTCTGCTGCCACGTGACGCGGCGACCGAGCTGCGCCAGGTGCGCGGCGACGTGACGACTTCGCGTATTCCCAAAAACGCCGTGATCTGCAATGTCTACACCAAGGCCGAGAGCCACAAGCTCGAGGTGCCTAAGGGCAAGGTTGCCGTTTCGGTGGCGGTCGATGCCGAGCACTCGGTCGGCGGCGCCACGGGCGTGGGCAGCTACGTGGATGTGTATGTGCAAAAAGACGGCGTAACCGATCGGCTGTGCGGCGCGTACGTGATCGATACCAGTGAGGATTCCGGTGCCACGCGCGAGGGCAAGATCGAATGGGTGACGCTGGCGGCTGACCCCGAAGACGTCAAGGAACTGCTGGGGGCATCGGGCAAGGGAACGGTCAGCTTGACGATTCCCGCCACGGCGCGCGGCAAAAAGAGCGGAGGCGACGAGTGATGAAGGCGATCTGGCTTGCGTGCTGCGCGTGCGGCGATTACGGGCTGTTGCAGCGGGAAGTCGAGGGCCGTGATGCGGGTGCACAGGTGCTTCGCGTGGGTGACCTGGACGGGCTGATTTCCATGGCGCGGGCGTTTCCGTCGCGCCGCGGGGCTGCCATCATCGCGGCGTCTCTGTTTGATATCGAAGATGTGCGCAAGACTGTTGTGCGCCTGACGGCCGAAGGCCGCGTGAGTCGCGTGGTCGTGTTGATAGAAGCACTCGATCCGTCGGATATCGAGGGACTGTTTCGCGCGGGGGCGACCGAGGTCATCGCTGCGCACAGTATATGCGGCAACGGGCGCGCGGGCGAGGGAGCGGTTGATTCCGATCGGCGCATGACGATTGAGCCCGATGCTTTTGTTGATAGGGAACCCGGGGCGCCTCGCGCTACAAGAGGCCCGCGTGTTGATGATTGTGGAAAAGCGGAAGCCGAGCATGGTCGGCGCCCCCGGAACCTCCTTGTATATGATGACGCTGGAGGGCCGGCGCAGCATGCTGGCGACTCCCCGGCTGTAGATATGGGATACGTGCACGGCGTGAATCTGGCGGATGAACTCGACGAAGTTGAGGGCTTTGCCGGGTGCGGCGAGTTGTCGCTGATGCGGCATGAGCAGATTGCACAGAACGAGCCTGCCTCGCAGACCGAACAAGCCGCCATGCCGGCTTGGACGCAGCGTGTGGTTGCGGCGGGGGAGACGGGGACGCTGTCGCCGACGCCCGCCCCGCCGCCTCCGATGCCGCCGGCAGACGCTGCCGCTCCGCAGCATCGAGCTCCGGTCATCTGCGCCATTTCGGGTTCGGGCGGTTGCGGCAAGTCGACGATCGTTGCCACCATGGCACACATATCGTCGCTGTTGGGCTTGCGTGCCGCCGTGCTCGACCTGGACCTGATGTTTGGAAACCTTTACGACTTGTTAGGCGTCGATGCTCCGCGCGATATGGCGGCACTTATCGAGCCGTCGGCGGCGGGCGCGCTCACCGAGCCGGATATCGTAGCCACATCGATGCGCGTGGCGCCGGGCGTTACGCTCTGGGGTCCCGTCGCGGCGCCCGAGCAAGCCGAGCTCATGGCACGTCCGGTGGAGCTATTGCTTGATGTCCTGCGTCGCGAATCCGACGTGGTCTTTATCGATACCTCGGTCTTTTGGGGCGACGCCGTGGCGGCTGCGGGGGGGGGGGGGGGGCCTCTCGAGGCGCCAGCCGAGCTCGATGAACTTTGCCGCATCGCGCGCGAAGGTCTTCGGGTTGCAGGAGACGTAGACGATACGGGCGGGGCGCTTGTCGGGGGGGG
>UQJA01000044.1 GCA_900541285.1 uncultured Collinsella sp. | reverse complement strand
AGCCCCGACTGCAAGCCTGGCTGCGACTGCGACCGCTTCCTGGAGTTCTGGAACCTCGTCTTTACCCAGTACGACCGTCAGGAGGACGGCTCCATGCCGGAGCTGCCGCACCGCAACCTCGATACGGGCATGGGCCTGGAGCGCATGGCCGCCATCATGCAGCACAAGACTGCTAACTACGACGGCGATCTGATGCAGCACCTCATCAAGCTGGGCGAGGAGATCAGCGGCAAGACCTATGACGCCGACGATTACTCCGGCGCCAGCCGTTCTCTTCGCATCATCGCCGACCACTCCCGTGCCGTCGACTTCATGATCTCTGACGGCATCCTGCCCGGTAACGAGGGTCGCGAGTACGTCCTTCGCCGCCTGCTCCGCCGCGCCGTGTTCCACGGTCGCTTGCTGGGCATCGAGGGCGCCTTCCTGACCAAGTTTATCGACGAGGTCAACGCTCAGATGGGCGAGGCCTATCCTGAGCTGCTCAAGAACGTCGCGCTCGTCAAGGGTATCGTCGCCTCCGAGGAGGAGCGCTTCTCCACGACGCTCGACAACGGTCGCGTCTACCTGGATGAGGCCCTGGCAGCGCTTGCCGAGGGTGCTGTGCTTCCGGGCGATGTTGCCTTTAAGCTGCACGACACCTTTGGTTTCCCCATCGACCTGACCGTCGAGATCGCCGGCACCGCTGGCCACGATGTCGATATGGACGGCTTCACTGCCTGCATGGAGGACCAGAAGGCCCGCGCCCGCGCCAATGCCAAAGGCGACGCCTGGGGCAGCTTCAACGACGTTTGGGTCGAGCTTTCCGACAAGGTCGCCGCGACTGAGTTCGACGGCTATGACAACGATGTGATCGAGGGCGCCAAGGTTGTTGCCATCGTGCGCAACGGCGAGTCCGTCGAGTCCGCTGCCGCCGGCGAGGACGTCGAGGTCGTTCTCGACCGCACTCCGTTCTATGCCGAGATGGGTGGCCAGCAGGGCGATGCCGGCGAGCTTTCCGCCGAGGGCGTTTCGCTGACCGTTGCCGACACCAAGAACCACAACGGCCTGTATGCCCACGTCGCGCACGTTGCCGAGGGCACGCTGGCTGTCGGTGCCGCTGTTACCGCCGCGCTCGACGCCGAGCGCCGTGGCTTCCTGCGCCGCAACCACACCGCCACGCACCTGCTCGACGCCGCCCTTAAGCAGGTCCTGGGCGAGCACGTCTCCCAGGCCGGCTCGCTGGTGACGCCCGAGCACCTGCGCTTTGACTTTACGCACTTCGAGGCCCTGTCCTCCGAGCAGCTCAAGGCTGTCGAGGACCTGGTCAACCAGCAGATCTTCGCTTCCAAGCCGGTCGTGACCCGTGTCATGGGCATCGACGAGGCTAAGGCTGCCGGCGCTGTCGCCCTGTTTGGCGAGAAGTATGGCGACGTCGTCCGCGTCGTCTCCGTGGGCGCTGAGGACCAGCCGTTCTCCCGCGAACTCTGCGGTGGCACACACGCTGCCAACACCGCCGAGATCGGCCTGTTCAAGATCATTTCCGAGTCCTCCACGGGCTCCAATGTCCGCCGTATCGAGGCCGTGACCTCTAAGGGTGCCCTCGACTATATGGCCGACCGCCTGGCACTCGTTGACGCCGCTGCTACTGCGCTCAAGTGCCGCGTGGATGAGGTTCCCGCTCGCGTGGAGAACCTGCAGGCCGAGCTGCGCGAGACGTCCAATAAGCTCAAGAAGGCTCTGACCGGTGGCTCCTCCGACGCCATCTCCAGCGCCATCGAGGTCGCCGTCGAGCTCGGCGGCTACAAGCTCGTCGTCGCTGAGCTCCAGGGCCTTGAGGCTGCCGACCTGCGCAACGTATGGGATACCGTGCACCAGAAGGTCGCCGGCCCTGTCGCTTGTGTCGTCGCCAGCGTGACTGAGAAGGGCACTCCGGCCCTGCTCGCTGCCGGCTCCGATGACGCCGTGAAGGCCGGGTTCCACGCCGGCAACGTTATCAAGCAGATCGCGGGCCTGGTCGACGGTCGCGGTGGTGGCCGTCCCAACATGGCCCAGGCCGGTGGCAAGAACGCTGCCGGTATCGCCGATGCCCTCGCGGCCGCTAAGACCGCACTCGGCGCCTAAGAATCTAAGAAGTCACTGTGGTCGCGCTTGCGCTGGACATAGGGGAGACCAGGATCGGCATTGCCGTCTCGAGCCGTGATGGCAAGATGGCGATGCCCGTCAAGGTGCTTCCGGCTGCCGAGGTCACCGGTATGGCCAAGACGTTCCGCTACCTGGTTGAGGACTATGAGCCCGACATCCTGGTAAGCGGACGTCCCCTGACCATGGCCGGTGAGCCCGGCCCTCAGGCCGAGCGCGTTGCCGCTGTGGCGCAAAAGATTGCCGACGAGCTCGATCTTCCGTTGGAGTTTGAGGACGAGCGTCTGTCCTCGCAAGAGGCCAAGCGTATCCTGCGCGAGCAGGGCCTCAACGAAAAGCAGATGAGGGGCAAGATCGACATGATTGCCGCCAGCCTGTTTTTGCAGACGTGGCTCGATCGTAAAAACGAGGAGGTTTCGCATGCCTAGCGCTTCCGATCCGCGCCAACAAAATCGTACACGGCAGCCGGCGTCGCGTCCTGCCCAGCCTGGCCAGCGTCCGGCACAGCCGGCGCAGCGTGCAGCTCAGCCTGCCGCGCGCCCGGCGCAGTCCTTCTCTCATTCGGCCCAACCTGTTCAACGGACGGGTCAGCAGCCTTCTGCTCGTTCGGTTCAGCATTCGGCTTCTCACGCGGCTCAGCAGCCCACTGCTCGTACGGCCCAGCCTGCAGGCGGCACCCGCTTTAAGCAGCAGGCACCTACCCAGCGAACGCAGGCCCCCCAATCGCATTCGCATCACGCTCGTGGTTCGCATGGCGTTGCTCCGGCGACCCGCTCGAGCTACAACACGCATGCTCGTCGCGGTGCTCAAAAGAAAAGCTCCCCGGTGCCTATGATTATCGGTGGCGTTGTTGCCGTGCTTGCGCTTGTCGCGATCGTTTTCTTTGTCGTGCCAGCCGTCAAGGGCTTCTTTGGCGGTGAGGGTGCGAAAGTCGTTGCAGGCCAGCAGGTTACTATCACGATTCCCGATGGTGCCTCGGGTGACAGCATCGCTTCGATTCTCTCCGAGAACCATATCGTAGAAAATCCCAAGGATTACTATGCGGCGGTGAAAAAGCTCAACGCCGATCTGTCGCTCAAGCCTGGTGATTATTCGTTCACCACACTCATGGATGCGACCAAGGTTGTTCAGCAGCTCATGGAAGGCCCCAACGCGGGCTCCAATACGCTGACTATCCCTGAGGGCCTGACGGTCGATCAAGTCGCCGACCGTGTGGCCCAGGCCTACGACAGCATCTCTAAGGAAGACTTCCTCAACCAGGCCAAGGCCTCCAACTACGTGGACGACTATAGCTTCCTTAAGGGTGCCGCCAACGACTCGCTCGAGGGTTTCTTGTTCCCCAAGACCTATTCGTTGGGCGATTCGCCGACGGCCGATGGCGTGATTCGCGCTATGCTCGATCAGTTTAAGACCGAGTACAAGTCGCTTGACTTTGCGAGCTGCGAAGCCAAGATCAAGGAACGCTACGGTGTGGAGATGTCCGACTACGACATCGTCAACTTGGCCTCTATCGTTGAGCGCGAGGGCCTCAACGCCGATCAACGTGCGCACGTGGCCTCGGTCTTCTACAACCGCCTTGCCGGCAAGCTCGACGGTTTGCGCTATCTCAACAGCGATGCGACCATGATGTATGTCACCGGTGGCGAGGTTACCGCCGACGACCTGCAGAGCGATAGTCCGTATAACACCTATAAGCACGAGGGCCTGCCGCCCACGCCCATCTGCTCTCCGTCGCTCGAGGCGCTCAAGGCCACGCTTGAGCCGACCGACTCCGATGACCTGTATTTCTACATTACGCAGGACGAGGAGTACTTCTCGCAAACCTACGAAGAGCATCAACAGTCTTGGAATTAGCATGAGGATTTTTAGCCCCAAACGATACGTTGCCTCGGTCGATCGCATCGACCTTGATACCCTCTGGGCCGACGGCAAACGCGCCATTCTGCTCGATCGCGATAACACCCTGGTGCCGCGCGACACCGAGCAGGTTCCCGTCGCGGTTTCCGCTTGGCTCGACGCCGCCCGCGCCAAAGGCTTTAAGCTGTGCATGGTGTCCAACAACTGGCATCGTGACCAGGTCATGAGCTCTGCACGCGAGCTGGGGCTCGAGGCCATCAGCCACGCCATGAAGCCGGCGCCGTTTGCCCTCAAGGCGGGTCTTAAGCGCCTCGGCGCCACGGCCGACGAGGCGGTGCTGATCGGTGATCAGCTCTACACGGACGTGTGGAGCGGCAACTTCGCCGGCGTCGATACCATCCTGGTCAAGCCGCAGGCGACGCAGGACCTGTGGTATACGCAGATCTTCCGTATCTTTGAGCGCCGGGCCCTGCGCGACCTTCCCTGCGAGGAATAGGTCTCGCTATGTCCCAGCACACCAAACACGGCTGCGACCATATCTTCTTTATCGGCTTTTTGGGCGCGGGCAAATCGACGCTCGCGCGCAACGTGGGCACCATGTTCAAGCGGCGTTTTATCGATACCGACCGACTGGTCGTGCGCCGTTGCGGTAAGTCGGTAACCGAGATTTTTGAGACCGAGGGCGAGGATCGTTTTCGTGAGCTCGAGACCTCGGCGCTCCGTTCGCTCCAAAGTGAGCGCAGCCTGTTGGTTTCGTGCGGGGGCGGCATTGTCGAGACGCCGGTGAATATTGAGCTGATGCACGAAATGGGTACGTGCGTGTACCTCGAGGGCGACTTCGAGGATTCGATTCGCCAGATTCGTCGGTCCGACACGCGCCCCGATTTCCGTTCGCCCGAGCATGCTGCGCGCCTGTTTGAGCATCGCCGTCCGCTGTATCGCCAGGCCGCCGACCTTACCCTTGATATTCGCAACAAGTCCTTCGAGGACGTTTCCTACCTTTGTGCCGAGATGCTTTTGGAGCGTGGACTGCTATGATTCGCCGTCAACTGATCAATTTCCAAAACCGCAGTGTCGATGCCCGCGTCGGATTGGGCGCGTTCGATGAGCTGTCGCGCATGTTTGCCTCGGCTGTGGGCAAGCCTAAGCGCGCGATGGTGGTTTGGAGCACTGCCACGTCAGAGCGTTTTGGCGAGGTCGTCGAGCATGCGCTGGTCGACGCCGGTTTTGCCGTGTCGCAGTTCTCCCTTGAGGTTTCGCCTGCTTGTGCCACGCTGGCCGATGCCGATGCTATCTTTGGCGCCTTGTCGGCTAACGGCATTACCTGTGACGATCTTGTTGTCGCTGTCGGCGATGCTGCGACCTGCTCGGTCGTTTGCTGGTGTGCCAATCAGTGGTGTGGTCGCACCGAGTGCGCCTTGCTTCCGACGACCTTCGACGCCGTGCTCACGGTCGCGACGACCATGAAGCCGCTTGTCGCCTCGTCGGCCAATGCTCTTCCCGCTATCGCGTTTCGTCCCGAACCGGGCTTGGTCGTGTGTGACCTCGACCTTGTTCGCGAGGCGGACTCCGAGGACCTTAAGCTCGGCTATGTGGTACTTGTTGGCACCATGCTTTCGAGCAGCAAGTCCCGCTGGAATCAGTTTACTGAGACCGTCCCCGAGATTCTCGCGGGCGAGGAGGTCGCGCTCGTTAATGCCGTTCAATGGTCTCAGACTGCCCGTAAGGACGTACTGATGGCCACGAACCCGAGCGCTCGCCATGCGCTCGATTTTGGCAAGACGGGGGAGCGTACCCTGCGCGCCTGCTTGGGCGATGCCGCTTCGCAGGTCCCTGTCTACCAGCTGTTGTCCGAGGGCATGCGCTTTGAGGCGCGCCTGGCACATGATGCCTGCGATTTCGATATCGATTACGTCTTTGAGGTCGATGACTGCTTGGAGGACTTTGGTATCGAGGAACTTGCCTTCAATCTGGAGCCTGCCGCATATATCGAGGAGTTCCGCAAGCAGCAGTTTGCACGCTCGAACCGCAGTATGTTGCCGCTGCCCGCGGCACTCGGCGCCATTCGTTTAACGAGCGTTGAGGACGAGGTTCTTGAGCGCCATGCTCACGCCTACTTGGCTTCTCGCAAAGAACTTCTCTAAGTTTTATTGACATCCATCGTCTTTCGTATCATGTTGAGGGGCGGGTTTCCAATCGGTTGCGGATCGCATGCGATTCCGTCGTTCGGTTGAGACCCGTCCCGTCTTTTTAGAGACAACAAGAAAGGAATCTGCATGTCTGAGTTTGCTGCCGGTCCCGCCGGTCGTATCGAGCGTGTCCGTGCCCTTATGGCCGAGCGTGGCTACGACGCCATCGTGGTACGCGACGAGGCCAACCTTCGTTGGCTTACGGGCGTGAAAGGCGTCTTCGACTACACCTTCGAGTTTCCGCACGCTGCGTTTATTACGGCCGACCAGTGCCTGTTCCACACCGACTCGCGCTACCTCAACAGCTTTGAGGAGAACACGCCCGCCGGCAGCCCTTGGGTCTACGACATGGACGAGGGCACCATCCCCGATTGGGTCGCCGGCAAAATCGCGGCCAACAAGTGCCGCGTCTGCGCTGTCGAGGACGACATGCAGATCAACTTCTATCAGGGTATTCAGCGTGGTCTGGAGGATCGTTCCGTCGCCTGCATGCTGCCGCTGATGCATGCCGACATTCGCAAGATGCGCGCCATTAAGGACGCTGAGGAGATCGAGCTCATGCGCCATGCGCAGTCGATCACCGACGCCGCCTTCCAGCACATGCTCGGCTTTATTAAGCCTGGTATGACCGAGAAGCAGGTTCGCAACGAGCTCGAGAACTTTATGTTCGCCAACGGCGCCGATAGCCTTGCCTTCGGCTCCATCGTGGCGAGCGGTCCCAACACCGCCAACCCGCATGCCGTGCCGAGCGACCGCGTGATCGAGAAGGGCGATTTCGTTCTTATGGATTACGGTGCGGGCTACTGTGATTACCGCTCCGACATGACACGCACCGTCGTGATGGGCGAGCCCACGCAGGAGCAAGTCGACCTGTACGCACTCGTGCGCCGCACGCACGAGGAATGCGTCGCCGCCATCCATCCGGGCGTCGAGGGCAACGACATCTTTAAGCTCTCCAAGAAGATCATCGGCGATGCCGGCTATGGCGATTACTATAACCATGGCTTGGGCCACGGCGTCGGTATCGACATCCACGAGCTGCCCAACTTCAACCGCAGCAAGAACACCATCGAGGTCGGCTCGGTTATCACCATGGAGCCCGGCGTCTACCTGCCCGGCGTGGGCGGCGTGCGCCTAGAGGACTACGGCGTGGTCACCGAGAACGGCTACGAGCCCTTCACTAAGACCCCGCATGACCTGCACGTTATCGATTGCTAGTCTACTTCGGTAGATAGTTTGGGGCGGGGCGTTCGGATCGATTCGGACGTCCCGCGTTCTCTTTTTATGCGCTCGCCGCAGGCGCCGTCTGCAAGTGTATAATTTCTATCGTATGTAATTTGGACGCTTGTGCGTTCTGCCCATAACAAGAAAGGTCGCTATGCCTACCATTTCTACCGCCGACTTCAAGAACGGCCTCGGTCTCCGCATCAAGGACAAGGTCTACACCATCGTCGAGTTCCAGCATGTCAAGCCGGGCAAGGGCGGCGCGTTTGTGCGCTACAAGACCCGCGACATCAAGAGTGGCCGCGTCGTCGAGAACACCTGCAACGCCGGCACCAAGTTCGAGAGCGTCATGCTCACCACCCGTGAGTTCCAGTACCTCTACAACGATGGCACCGACTACATCTTCATGGACAACGAGTCCTATGAGCAGGTTCCCGTTCCCGAGGACATGGTGGGCGAGAACTCCAAGTGGCTGCGCGAGAACGACATCTGCCAGCTGCTCTTCGCTGACGATGAGCTCATGGGCGTGACTCCGCCGATGTTCATCGAGACCACCATCGTCCAAACCGACCCGGGCTTTAAGGGTGACACCGTCCAGGGTTCCACCAAGCCGGCCACGATCGACACCGGCGCTGTCATCCAGGTCCCCATGTACCTCAACGAGGGCGAGGTCATCAAGGTTGACACCCGCGACGGCAAGTTCGTCTCCCGCGTCTAGCAACCAACTTTTCTAGGAGGACTCATGCCCCAGGAAATCAAGATTGACGGCATCGGCATTTCGCCCGATGTTCTGACCGCCATCGTCTCGCGCGCCGTGTCCGATGTCGAGGGCATCGCCTCCGTTGGCGTCAAGGACCTTGCCACCAACCTTGTCTCCATGATGCTCTCGTCCAAGGCCCCGGCTTCCGAGCCGGCGGTCGAGGCCGAGGTCGTTGGCGACAAGCTTGCACTCACCGTGCGCGTCGTGGTGTTCTTTGGCTATCCGTTCAAGAAACTCGCCGAGGCCGTTCGCGCTGCCGTGGTCGCCGCCATCGATGCCCAGGTTGGCGTTGAGGTCGAGCGCGTTGACGTTTGCATCGACGGCCTCGTTTTCCCCAAGGAGTAACCTTTGAGCCTTAAGGTTTATCGCGGGCGTACGCTTGCCCGCAGTCAGGCGCTACAGCTGCTGTTCCAGGCCGAGGCCACGGACAGCCCGCTCGAGCGCGTCCTCGAGGGTGATTTCCTGATCTCGAAGGGTCCCCTCGATCCCTATGCGCTGGAGCTGTGCCGAGGTGCCTACGAGCATATCGACCGCATCGACTGTGCTCTGCGCTCCGTTGCCAAGAACTGGGATCTTATGCGCATGCCCGGCGCCGACCGCAATCTGCTGCGTATCGCCGTTTACGAGATGCGTTTCCTCACCGACGAGGAGGTCTCGGACGCCATCGTGATCAACGAGGCCGTCGAGCTTGCCAAGGCCTATGGCACCGACCAGTCCGCGTCGTTCGTCAATGGCGTGCTGGGTAAGATCGCTCGCAGCGAGGAGCTGCCGGGCGAGGACCTATACCAGGAGCTGCTGGCCGAGGATCGCGCTCGCGAGGAGGCACAGGCTGCTGAGGCTGCCGCAAAGGGTGCGGTTGCTCAGGCTGAGGCTGGTGTGCTGGCCGAGGATTCGGACGCTGCTGAGGCCGTCGAGGCCGACTCCGTCGAGGAGTAGCCATGCCAGAGGGTTCCGTCCGCAACTTTGACGAGATCTCGGACCGTCTGGACCAGATCATCGCTACCGTTCGCTCCAAGGATACGTCCTTGGAGCGTTCGCTCGATCTGTTTGACGAGGCGATTGAGCTTGGCTCCCGCGCGGTCGATATGGTCGACAAGTTTGAGCTGACGCCGCGTGAGGCCGACAAGCTCGAGCAGGAATACGATGAGGATGCGGCAAACGAATCCCAGGATAGCTAGGCCGCATCTCCGGATACGAATGGTTGATGGCATTCATGAAACGCGTGCGTCTTGATGACGAACTGATTTCACAGGGCATCTGCGCCGATCGCGCGGATGCCCTTCGCACTCTTATGGCCGGCTTGGTCTCGAGTGGGGGCGAGCGTTTAACTTCGCCGGGCCTTAAGGTGATCCCGGGCCTGCCGCTGCACGTGAAGGGGCGCATTCCCTATGTTGGCCGCGGCGGTCTTAAGCTCGAAGGCTCGCTTGATGCGTTTGGCATCAATCCGACGGGCCTTGCCTGTCTGGATGTTGGCTGCTCTACTGGCGGCTTTACCGATTGCCTGCTCAAGCGCGGAGCTGCGACTGTTGTCTCGGTCGACGTAGGCCGTGCCCAGTTCGACTGGTCGCTGCGCCAAGACGATCGTGTGACGCTCCACGAGCGCACGAATGTGACGCAGTTGCCCGAGCTCGGCTACGGCGGTGCTATCGATCTGGCCGTGTGCGATGTGTCTTTTACGAGTATTGCGAATATCATCGACGCCGTGCTGGCGTGCCTGAAGCCTTCGGGTTCGTTTTGCACGCTCGTAAAGCCGCAGTTTGAGGCTCCGGCGGCGCTGGTGGGCGAGGGCGGCATTGTGACCGATCCCGTCGTGCGCCGCGATACACTCGTTGCGGCAGTTGAACTCTTTGCTGCCAAGGGGCTGTTCCCGGTCGATGTGTGCGTGTCGCCCATTCATGGTGCCAAGGGAAACGTTGAGTTTTTCCTGTACGGCACTAGATTTGAATCTGGCGACCGCTCGCAAGACGAGCTGCAATCCCAGGTATCGGTTTTGAGCGAGAAAGCTGCAACGCTATGAAGGTCTTTCTGGTTCCTAATTACTACAAGCAAGAGGCGGTCGAGAGCGGCCTGATGCTCGAGCTTTGGTTGACGCGCCAGGGCTATGAGGTCGCATGGGCTGCCGACCAGCGATCGAAGATTCAAAGCACTCCTGATATTGACGGCTCCGATCTGGTCATTACGCTCGGCGGTGACGGTACGTTGCTGCGCGCTGCCCGCATCCTCAACCATCGTGAGATTCCCATCCTCGGTCTTTCCTACGGCCATCTGGGCTTTTTAACTGCTGCGAGCCCCGAGGAGCGCGACATTCTGCAGGTCGTGAGCGACGCCCTTTCCGGCGAGCTGCACGTGAGCCGTCGCGCCACCATCGCCGCGGATATCGTGTCCGTGCGCGAAGACGGAACGAAGGATGTCGTGCGCACCTTCGCCCTTAACGACATGGCGCTTACGCGCGGCCCCCTGTCCGATATGGTCGAATTTGACATTACGGTTTCCGGCCACCATATCGACCGCCTGCGCGGTGACGGTGTTGTCGTTTCGACAGCGACCGGCTCCACCGGCTATGCGCTTTCCGCCGGTGGCCCCATCGTGAGCCCCGATTACACGGGCATGGTCTGCGTACCCATTGCGCCGCACACCATTCAGGCCCGTGCCTTCTTGACTTCGCCGAGTGATGTCGTCGAAATCTTTATGTCCGATGATCGCCCGAGCGTTCCGGCGATCGCTATCGATGGACAGTTTATTACCTGCGATGGCACCGTTGAGAGCGTGGCGGTGCGCCGCGGGCCCGGAGATGTGCTGCTGCTCGATTACGGCCCCGAGAGCTTCTATAACTCGGTGAGCCGCGTATTCTACGGAGTCCGTCATGATCGATGAGCTGCAGGTTTCTAACATTGCACTCATTCGCGAGGCGGCGCTGGTGCCGAGTGCCGGCCTGACTGTCCTGACCGGCGAGACCGGTGCCGGTAAGACCGCGCTGCTCTCGGCCCTCAAACTTATTTTGGGCGAGCGCGCGGATTCGTCGACGGTGCGCGAGGGCGAGGCGATCGCGAGCGTCGAGGCACGACTCTTCGACGGGCCGCACGACACGGAAGGGTTCACCGTACAGCGCAGCCTTTCCGCCGAGGGTCGCAGCCGCGTGAAGATTGACGGTCGCATCGCCAGCGTGCGTGAACTTTCGGAGCGCGTCGGCGTGATGATGGATCTTTGCGGCCAGCACGAGCACCAGCGCCTGCTCGATCCGGCGCATCATGTTGCCATGGTTGATGCCTGGGCAGGGCGCCCGGCACTTGAGGCGCTCGAGCACTATCGTGCTTGCTTTAAAGCCTCACGCGCGGCTGCCAAGGAGGTCCGTCGCGTCGAGGAAGTCTCGCGTGCGCAGGGGAGTCGCGTCGAGGAGGCGCGCTTCGCCCTGGAGCGCATTGCCGAGGTCGACCCCAGGCCGGGTGAGTATGAGGAACTTGAGCAACTGCTGCCGCGCTCCGAACATGCCGAGGTACTGGTTGCCACGGCTAACGATGCCCATGCATCGCTTGCCTCTGAAGGGGGAGCGCTTGATGCCGTGAACAGCGCCGTGGCAGAGCTTTCCCGAATGGCTACCGTCGATCGCAAACTGGGCGACATTGCCGATGCGCTTTCGGATGCCTGTATCTCCCTTGAGGATTGCGCGAACGAGCTTCGTGCCTATCGTGATGGCGTCGCCTTCGACCCGCGCGAGCTCGCTCGCATGCGTGAGCGGTATTCCGACCTCAAGGGCCTGTTGCGTCAGTGGGGTCCCACTATGGACGATGTCTTTGCCATGCGCGACCGCTCACAAGAACTGCTGTCTCTGGTCGATGATGGCGATGAACAGATCAAAAAGGCGCGTGAGGCACTCGGGAGCGCCGAGCGCGAGCTGTTCGCTGCTGCCAGGGCACTTAAGCGCGCTCGCAATACGGCGGCCCCGCGCTTCTGCCACGAGGTGGGCCGCCAGATGGCTCGCCTGGAGATGGGTAGTGCCGAGCTCGTCTGGGAGTCGCGTGATCTTCCCCGTGCTGAGTGGACGCCCGTTGGTCCTTCGAGCTACGAGCTGCTATACCGCAGCGGTGCCGGCTTGACGCCGCGTCCCCTGCGTCGAATTGCGTCGGGCGGCGAGCTCAGCCGCGTCATGCTGGCAAGTAAGGTTGTCCTCGGTAACGCGGACGGTGTCGATACGCTGGTGTTTGACGAGGTCGATGCTGGTGTCGGTGGCTCCACGGCGCGTGCCCTCGCGAGTGTGCTGGCAGATCTCGCTGCTACGCATCAGGTGATTGTCGTAACCCACTTGGCGCAGGTCGCCGTCATGGCTGACAAGCATTATGTTGTCAGCAAGGAACCGGGCGATGTTCCCCAGACGCATTTGGACGAGGTAACCGGCGAAGCGCGTACCGCCGAGATCGCCCGCATGTTGAGCGGCGATCAATCGGAGGCAAGCCTGGCGCACGCCAAGCAGATGCTCGAAGAAGCTCGAGGTTAGGTCGTATCAGTGGTGTTGGTGGGACAAAATAGACTGAAATTTTTGTCCCACTACGCGTTTTACTCAACGACCTTATCTGGCTGGATGAGCTCCTCGTAGTAGCTGATATGCTCGCGAGCGTCTTCAATCTCGGGCAGCAGGAAGTTGTAGATGACTTCGATGATCATCGTGGCGCTGATCTTAGAGAACGCAAAGTCGCCCGTCGTCAGCAGCGCTTCGTGGTTGACGGTATTAAAGGTGTAGTCTGCCAGACGAGCGAGCGGGGATTTGCTGTCGCTGCTGATGACGACTACGGTTGCGCCGCAGTTGCGAGCCGCTTTTGCCATGCGATTCAGTCGGCGCGATTTGCCGGAGTTTGAGATTAGCACGATGACGTCACCTGGGCGCAACGTGAGCGCAAAGCCGATTGATGTCTCGCTAATGGTGCTCGCCATGCAGCGCAGGCCCAGCTGCGAAAACTTAAACGTCGCATCGAGCGCGACCGCGTTCGTATTGCCCACAGCTGCAAACTCAATAACCCCTGCATGCTTAAAGGCATGCACAACAGCCGCCAGCGTATCGTGGTCGATTCCGTCGATGGTCGCATTAAGCTCGCTTACCTTGGCAGCCAGGATGTTCTTGAGGCTCTGCTCCATATTGTCGAGCGAGACCTCGTCGGTCAGGCCCTCGTTGCGCTGGCTTTCCAAATCCCTCGCCAACGAAAACTGAAAGCTGCGGAAGCTACCAAAGCCCAGTTTGCGGCAGAAGCGCGAAACGGTCGCCTCGGACGTGGCAGCGGCGCGCGAGAGCTGAGCCGCCGTGAGGCGTGGCGCCTCGGACTGGTGCTCCAATATATAGTCGACAATGCGCTGCTCGGACTCGCTGTATCCCTGATGGGTACTAATGAGGGAAAGTGCGCTCTTGCTACTATCGGTCATGGATGGCTCCTGGTTGGCATGAAAATCGGACTCGTTTTGTAATGCCATAGTATAGGGGGATTTTCAATTACAAGATACACCTTGCCGTTTCAAGTGTTGATGGTAAACTTTCACCTACCGTTTACGGTTATGAAAGAACCTTTCACCGGAGAATTGCACCTTGTCTCTTCTCACGCGGACGGTAGGTTGGTATCTTTCAGTTGTGGAAAAACGCGCATCGAAGCGCGTGTAGGGGAGCGCCCGCGGGCGCTGTACTCAAGAAGGAGGGACACATGGCTAAGTTTGACATCATCGCCGCGACCGGTTGCCCGACCGGCATTGCGCACACCTTCATGGCGAAGGAGGCGCTGGAGAAGGCAGCTGCCGAGCGCGGTCTGACCATTAAGGTTGAGACTCATGGCCAGGTCGGTGTCGAGAACGAGCTCACCAAGAGTGAGATCGCTGGTGCCAAGGCCGTCGTCGTCGCAGCCGACAAGGATGTCCAGGCTGAGCGTTTCGCCGGCAAGCCCATGGTTTCCGTTGGTGTTTCCAAGGCCCTGTCCGTTGAGGCCGCCGGTAAGCTGATTGACCGCGCGCTCGCCGCCAAGGGCGACAGCACGGTAGCAGCTGCTGCCGATATCGAGGATGAGGTCGAGGAGAAGGAGTCCATCGGCCACATCATCTACAAGCACCTCATGAACGGCGTCAGCCACATGCTGGTCTTCGTCGTTGCTGGTGGTGTTCTGACCGCCGTCTCGTTCCTGTGGGGCATTACGTCCTTCGATTCGACGGCGTCTGACTACAACAGCTTTGCTGCGATGCTCAAGATCATCGGCGGCATCGCCATGAACCTCATGGTTCCGGTGCTTTCCGCCTACATCGCCGAATCCATCGGCAAGCGCCCGGCGCTCGTCCCCGGCTTTGTTGCCGGTATGATCGCCATCCAGGGCCTGCCTGTTAACGCTGAGACCGGCATGATCGACGCCGGTGGCGCCGGCGTGGGCTTCGGCTTCCTGGGCGGCATCGTCGGCGGCTTCCTCGCCGGCTATGTCATCCTGCTGCTCGAGAAGGTCTTTGCCGGCCTGCCCAAGAACCTGGACGGCCTCAAGGCTATCTTCCTGTACCCGCTGTTCTCGACGGCTATCGTCGGCCTGGTCATGCTCGGCATTTCCGGCCCCATGGCTGCCATCAACACCGCCATGATGGACTTCCTCAAGGGCCTGTCCGCCTCTGGCGCCGTTGTCTTGGGTCTTGCCATCGGCTGCATGTGCGCCTTTGATATGGGTGGCCCGGTTAACAAGGCTGCTTACGTCACCGGTACCGCTATGCTCACCGAGGCTCTGGCCGCCGGTGTTGGCACCGATACCTACAACTTCGGCACCAACTTCATGGCTGCCGGCTCCCCCCCCCGCGTCCTTTGGGCAGGACC
>UQJA01000043.1 GCA_900541285.1 uncultured Collinsella sp. | reverse complement strand
CCGCGGCGAGTGCTGCTGCGGCTGCGGTTAGGGGAGCGTTGGCATCGCCCGTGCCCGCAAGCGCGCCCGCTTTTCCGGAGCGCTTGTTATTGCCGTGATCCTTGCCGCTGCCAGAGCCACTGCCGCCACCTGAGCTGCTTCCGCCGGAGCCAGCTCCACTCGTGCCGCCATCGCCGTCGACCGTCATCGGGGCGTCGTGAAGTCCTGTCGTATCCGCGCTGTCGCATACGCCGACCTGAACCTCCGAGCGTTCGCATGACGCGTCGGGCACATGAAGCTCGTGCAGTACGGCACCCAGCGCCGAGTTCGCGCCCGGTCGAATTTCCTCGAGCGTTACGGGGTCGAGCGCCACCAGATTACGCGCCTTCGCATACAGCGTTACGCGTTTGCCCACTTCGTCGCTCCAACTCTCGGGAATGGCGAAGCTCATGCGGAACTGTGCCGTGCAACCCGGTGCCAGCACGGCGTTACCGTTGTCGGCTACCAGCGGGTGCGTTGCAAAACGCGTCCCCAGCGTCTCGAGCGCGTACTTCACGTGCGCCATGTCGTTGGCCGAAGTGTCCTCGGCAAGCTCTGGATCGTAGATCGAAGCCATGCGCGCGTTCGCTCCGAATCCGATGGATGCGCTGGAGAACGGCTGGCTGGAGCCCTCTCGGTACAGATCGATCGTGCCGGCGGTCAGCAGGGTGTTGCCGTCGTTTCGCACCGTGACCATGAAGGATTCGCCTGCTGCTCCGGGCACCACCGCGCCCGAGGTAGCGACCGCGCCCGTCGGAGTGGCACACGCCACCAAGGGCACTTCGATGCCGTGCAGCTCTGCCTCGCTCTTCTCCGCGCTCACAATGTGCGTGGCGAGTGCGGAGAGCATGCCTCCCGACGTCAAAAATGTCGTTATCTGATCGACGGGATGGTCCAGCTCGCACATCACGAACGGCTCCGTGAACAGATCACCTGCCAAGGTGCTGGCGAAGATGCGGAAGTGCTTGCCCATCACTGCTACTGGGTTGCCTTCTTCGTCGTAGGTTTGTCCCACCTTGCCATCGGTGTTCTCTACATAGAGCACGCACCTGCCGTTGTTGCTTACGCTAAACGATGCCGGGCCACAGCCTGCGGCACCCACGGGCTGCGTTGCAAATGCCGATGCGCCTCGCGTCCAAGTAATATGCTGCAGTTGCTCGTTGACGGTTGCCAAAAAGCCCGTGTGCTGCGGCCACGGCACCGCGTGGGGTACTGTGGCATCTGGCGACATAACGCCCCAACCCGCGATGGACTGGCCGATCACGGCGTACGACGCGCAGCCACAACCGTCTGTAGTCTCGTATGCAACGGGCACCACCATTTTGCCGTTGATATTCTCGGGCGCACCCAGCTCGATGCTCGACGGTGCTTGCGGAAAGCGGAGAACTTGACGGAACGTCAGGCTATCGCCCGAAACGTCCGACCACAGGGTAAAGCACTCCAGCGCAACCTCAGCCTCGCTGCCGAGCGCCTTCTCTGCGGTGGCTCCGCGGCGGTGGAGGTAGACACCCGACAGGCGCCCGTCGACCAGCGTCTTGCCCACCGTGATACGCGGGCACTGCAGGCAATGGTAGCCATCCTCTTGCAGGCGGCCGCGCGAGATGCTGCGCCATGACGTATGCGACACCACGCGGATCTCGTCATTACTTATACGCAGGCGCACAACGGACAGTATGCCGGATGTGCTCGCCGTATCGAAAAGGGTGTTGTCGCCGGCGGGGCGCTCGCCCGAGACCAGCAGCACGTAGGCGTCTTGGTTTCCCCTCCCGTCTGTATATTCCACCACGTCGAAGTCGTAATCGAATATGCCGCTGCGCTCCACGTCGCCCTCGCCAAACCCAAGGGGGAAGTCCACGGGCGTGGGAGCGGACCACGTGCCGTTTACCTTTGTGTGCACCACCAGGCGCGAGCGGCCATTGTCGCCGTAGCGCACCGAGGCGATACGGAACAGGCATTCTACGCCGGCGATAATCGCCAGCTTCATGTGGGCTTCGCTGAGCACGCCAGCAAACAGCACGTTGTCGCTCGAGGGCTTGATGCCGCCACGCTCGTCCTCCGATACACCAGCAGAATTGGCGTTGGGGTCCGCAACGGCGTTCGTCGCCTGCCCGATATGGATGTACTCATACATCGGCGCGGCGTTTTCGTCGTTCTCTATCAGTGTATGGACGAAATGCTCGATTTGTCCCGTGTCGTCGCTTTCTGCATCCGCCTCGAGCTCAATGCGCGTGACCGCTTGATCCCAATCGCGCACGACAGGTGCGACATTCCTTGCGGTGGCCTTAACCTCGGCGCGTGCGAGCAGCTCGGCGTTGGTGACGATGGTGGCCGATGCGATAAATTGCGGCACGCCGCCCGCCTCGATGTTGTCGGGCGTGCCGAAGCGGGCATCCAACGTGTAAGGCGTATCTCCACCCAATGCGAGCTCAGAGCGCTGGAGCACATACTGGTTGCCATTGTTCACCGACATATTCCACGAATCGAGGAGTGTGGGCCATGACCCCGACCAAGCCTTGGTGGTCCACTTGAACATTACGAACTGGAGTATCACATCGACATCGACGTCTGCACCTACGCGCAGTCGCGGAAGCTGGTGTCCATCTGCCTTCTCGTACCCAATGAACAGCGTGAGGGATGCGGCGCCGCGCACGGCAGACGAAGCGACGCCTGCAACGCCGGCGCCAAAGGTGACGGCAAGCCCGATCTGGATGGTGAACGAGCCCGAGGTGTTTGAATAGTCGAGCGAAAAGTTTTTAAAAAATGCCGCGCCGCTGCCGTGCGTGTGGGCACCCACGGCGAGCGCCAGCTTCGCCAGCACCCAGGGGTTGACGTTTAGGAAAAACGGCACCGGTCCTAGGGTAAACTGCTCGGTCCAATTGAGGTCGGTTCTTACCTGGAAGAGGGCCTTAATATTGCCGTATGCGGGGTCGTTGTTGTTACCCCAGGTTTTGCCCACCCAATCGTAGGCGAGCGAGCCGTACAGCTGCGTGGCGATATCCATCGTAAATAGCAGCGTGCAGTGGTGGCGAAGCAGCTTAGTGTTCCTTGGATCGGTGCCCGAACCGGCACTCATACTCTTGTACTGATTCCACTTCCCCTCCATCTCGTCGAGGTAGCGGTTTGCCTGCTTGGCACCCGACTCGCGCGGTGACTTCTTCCAGTACTCCGGATCCGGATTGCCCGAATCGTTCATGTAGCCGACCGGTTTGTATCCTCCGCCAAACAGTACGTACCCGGCAAACGAGAAATCGAACAAAATGGGGAACGAAGGCATCCAGCACGTGAACTTATTGCCGCCGATGCCGGGAAACGCCGCTGGGAAATCAAACGGAGTGACCTCTTGGTCCATGGTGGTGGGGACGATAGTGGTCGAGCCCGATTCCGCCTTTGCGGCCGGCGCGGTGACAACGGCCATGGGGGAGGAGAGTGTATAGGTCTTGCCCTGGTAGTCGAGGACAAAGCGCAACTTGCATCCTTCCTCCAGAAGGCCCGAAGCTGCATCGAGGAACGTGTCTTCGAGCGTGAACGTCGCCAGATTATCCGCGCCCGATGCGCTGGCCTTGACTTGGCCAATCTGCGTGACGGTTTCGGGTGAGCTGCCCGCGGCGGGCACTACTTTGTTGATGCGCAGCGTTGCCTGTCCACCCTGTGGCAGATGCGCCTGTACGGTAAAGGCGTGCGTATCAGGCTGTTCGTTTGCCGTGTCGTCCTTTGGCAATGCCATGAACGTGGCTTCAGCGTACTGGATGTCCCATTCGTCGAATGTGAGCTGGCGGAAGTACGGCTTGCCGTCGGAAAGCGGACGTGTGGGCGCGGTTATGGCGGTGCCGCCCTGGATACGCGCAAGGGGAATCTCGACATCACGGTAGCCCACCATGCTAATGGAGATGCCGCCGTTAAAGTCGTACGCGTCGAGAAGCGTCGCCTCGTCCACGTAGCCTTCCGAAAGCGGAGCGACCTCAAAGATGGCCGTGCCCTCGTCGTCGGTCGTGGCGGTGAGCTGCTTGCCCGCGGCATAACGCGACGCGAGCGTGACCTGGGCACCCATGATGGGCGTATTCTTGTTGGCGACGTCGACCACGACCACACCAAACATGGTGCGCGAGAGAACGAGCACCCTGAAGGGGTCTTTTTCGTCGGCATAGGCTTCGGTGGGCGCGAACGGCAATATGAAGGCGTTTGCGCTTCCCGGCACGCGCGGCAACATAATGCTCGCCAGCGAGGACGCTCCGGCAACAAGTAGCGAACGGCGATCAAGCATTTTGGGCTCCCATCCCGCAAATATCGGAGGAAATAATCCAATTTTGCGAGAAGGTGCCCCGTGGTGGTAGTGCCGTTCAAGGGTCAAAATGTCCAATTTGATCGAGCGAAGCGCCGGGTTCCGGAACGCGTTCGATGCGCTTGGCAGCCCGGTCGCTAACGCAACATATGCGCGACCAGCTCCGCGCGCGTGCCGATGCCAAGCTTTGCGTATACGCCGGATAGGCGGTTTTTGACGGTGCCCGGCGATACTCCCATATGGCGTGCGATTTCGGCGTTGGTCCACCCACGGCAGGCGAGCATGGCCATGGTGAACTCCGTGGTCGTTAGATCGTCGGCCACGTCCTCGCCCGAATCGGGGTTGTGGATGCGCCGCCAACCGTAGCTGAATCGATACGTGATCTCGATGATGTGAGCGAAGTCGTCAGGGTATTGCGTTTTTAGGCACGCCTCGATGAGCCCCTGTAAAAGGCCGTGATGCTCGCCAATGAGCTCGATAAGGCCGTCGGGACGCGCAATGTTCCAAGCGGTTCCGAAGTGTGCCTTTGCGGCGTCGACGTCTTTGAGACTCATGCATGCCATAGAAGCTGCCAAGTGCAGGAACAGCTCCGAGATGGGATAACTTCCCTGTTTCATGATCAGGGCGTTTTCCGCCATACCCAGACTGCGGCCATATTCGCCGCGCAGATACAAGGCGTGTGCCATCACGTAGCTGGCGAACAGGCGCAGGCCTTCGGGCAGATGCGCCGCAAGCGGATAAAACTCTTCGGCGGAATACGGGGAAGGCAAGTGCAGCAGGACGCTCGCGGCGGAGGCGAACAGGATATGCGTGGCGTGGACGGCGGGCGATTCCTCGTCAGTCGGCGTATCGAGGATGCCCGCGAGGCAACGGCGGGCATCGGCGATGCGGTTGAGCGACAGGCTGGCATATCCGCAGATGAAGCATGCAGAATAGCGCAGCGCGGGATCGGTGGCGTCAAGATAGGGGCGTGCCGTCTCGGCAGCGAGGGTGGCCTGCCCGCGAAAGTACAGCGCTTCTGCCGTGGCGATGGCGCGCGAATCGGGGTCGGAAATGCTTGCAACCGCAGCGTCAATCTGCCCCGGCACAAAGGCGGTGCACATCAACGGCATGGGAACGCGTGGGTAGCCATCGCAGTCCATCTTCCATCTCCCATCAGGTGGCAACAATGCAACAATTGTACCCCTGTTGCTCGGGACCCCTTTCGTTTTACTGTGCGGATAACGCTACGGATCGTTTTGGAAGGCTTACGAGCATGGTGGTCCCGTTCTCGGAACTTGTTTCGACCTCTACCGTGCCACCGTGAAGCGCCGCAATCTCCCAGACAAGCGCTAGCCCGAGTCCTGCGCCGCCGTATGCCCTGCTGCGGGATTTGTCTAGACGAAAGAACGGCTGGAAGATGCTCTCTCGGTACTGCTTGGGTATTCCCGGACCCTCATCTTTGACTCGCAAGAGCACGTGGCTGTCGCTGCCGCTGATGGAGACGTTGACAGTCGAGCCGGAGCGGCTGTAACGGATGGCGTTTTCGACCAGATTAAACACCAGCCGATAGAGGAGCGTATCACTTCCGATTGTCAAAGCGTCTCCGGCGCAATCGAGGGTTACGTCCTTATTCTCGGCAAGCGGTGCAAGGTCGGTGAGGACCTCTTCGGACAAGGGACCAAGTTCAACAGCGTCCTCGCAAGGAACGCTGCGGAGCTCACTCATCTCGAGCAATACCTTGGTCATTCGAGACATGCGCTCGGTTTGTTCTTGTAGCAGGCCGAGCAGCTCGGCTGTTTCGGGTTGCAGACCGGAGCGCTCGGAGATGAATAGTTCAATCTGTGCTTGCATAAGGGCGAGCGGGGTGCGCAGCTCGTGTGCGGCGTTGCCGGTAAACTGACGCTGTGCAGAGAACCCTTCGCCAAGACGGGCGATCATGTCGTTGAAAGAGGCGCTGCATCGTTGTAGCTCGGCGGGCACATCTTCACTGAGTCTGATTTCGCTTAGGTTGTCAGGCTGCACACGCTCAACCTGGGCTGCAAAAGCCCGTAGCGGTTTGAGCGCACGGCCGCTCACAAAGTATGCCAGCGCGCCGCCAAGGAGTGTGACTCCAGCCGTGATGTACCAGGTTGTCGTGCCAAAAGACTCCTGTGCGTCGTTTACGACGATCGTGACCTCGTTATCGAGGGTCGCTTTCGTTGGGTCGAATGCCTGGGGCGAATCTTCGCCGGTTGCGTTAAGGGCCGAGATGTTACTGCCGATGGCATCCATGTAGCGCATGCCCGTATAGCCGACCAGGCAGTTCGTCAGCACGCATGCCGCACACGTGAGCAGTGCCGTCATAATCGTTATGCGCCATTGCAGGGAAAGCCTTTTCATTCGCTATCCTCCATAACGTAGCCCTCTCCAATCCGATTGCGAATCGGGTCGTATCCCAAAGCGCTGCGTAGCTTTTTGCGGAGTGACGAGATATGAACGCGGGTTGCGTTGCTAAAGCTGTTCACGCTGCTATCCCAAACGTGCTCGATAAGCTCCTCTTGACTTACCGGACGTCCCTGATTAAGCATCAGGTATTCCATGATTCCCGTTTCCTTGCGCGTAAGAGACAAAGCCTCGCTGTTCACGGAAGCGATGCGCGCTTTGGTGTCAAAGCGGAGCTTTCCGCAGGTTAAAACTATGTCGCTTTGCGTAAAGCGCCTGAGGGTAAGGCTGCGGATCCTTGCCGCAAGCTCGTCCAGATGAAACGGCTTGGTGAGGTAATCGTTGGCGCCGGCATCGAGTCCGGCGACTTTATCGGATACTTCGCCGCGTGCGGACAGAATCAGTACCTTAGTCTCGCAGTCAGTTTTCCTAAGTTCCCTGAGTACGGTCATGCCGTCGATGCGGGGAAGGTTGAGGTCGAGTACCACGAGGTCGAAGGCCTCAACGTCCAGTAGGTCGAGCGCCTCCTGTCCGTCGTGACAGCAGTCGACACTGTACGCCAAGTTCCGCAAGCTGCGCGCGATTGCGTCACACAGCGCCCGCTCGTCCTCGACGATCAAAATACGCATAACAGTCTCCTTGCACATTTCAAATCGCGCTTAACACGGATTTTATAGCCGATATGGTCCAATGGTCGCGTAACGAAAGGAGTGGTCAGGTTGTTCAAAGCGGTAAAACCCGTGGTACAGGTCGCTTTGTTGATCGTCGGAATTGCCATGGTGTGCTTTGGCGTTGTGCGTGGCGAGGCGGATGCCGTGCTGGCCAAAGCGATTAGGCTGTGCTTGGAGTGTATCGGAATTGGATAAAAGAGAAAACACAGCGTCGCATGTTTTGGCTCGATTTCGCGGATTCATTCAGGCGGCGGCGACGCTCGTCACCAACATTCACCTGCCAAACTTTGCCAAAGGCGGCATCTATCAGGGCGCGGGAAAAACAGTCTGCGTACCTGGACTTAACTGCTATTCGTGCCCCGCGGCATCGGGTGCGTGCCCCATCGGGTCGTTCCAGTCGGTGGTAGGTTCATCCAAGTTCAACTTTTCTTACTACGTCACCGGTACGCTCATTTTGCTCGGCGTGCTGCTGGGACGCTTTGTGTGCGGCTTTCTGTGCCCGTTTGGCTGGCTGCAGGAGCTGCTTCATAAGATTCCCGGCAAAAAGTTCTCCACGAAAAAGCTAAAGCCGCTCACGTACATCAAGTACGTCGTGCTGCTGTTTGCCGTGGTGCTGCTACCCGTCTTGGTGGTTAACGACGTGGGCATGGGCGACCCGTTCTTTTGTAAGTACATCTGTCCGCAGGGCGTGCTCGAGGGCGCCATTCCTCTGGCCATTGCCAATGCCGGCATTCGATCCGCGTTGGGACAGCTCTTCACTTGGAAACTTGTCGTTCTCATTGCCGTGGTAGTGCTGAGCGTTTTGTTCTACCGCCCCTTCTGCAAATGGATTTGTCCACTCGGCGCATTCTATGCGCTCATGAATAAAGTGTCCCTACTGGGAATCCGGGTCGATGCATGCAAATGCGTCTCGTGCGGCAAGTGTTCAAGGGTTTGTCAGATGGACGTTGGTGTGGTCCGCGCGCCCAATCATGCCGAATGCATCCGGTGCGGAAAGTGCATCGGGGCCTGTCCCGTCGATGCCATCAGCTATCGCTATGGCCTGGATGTGTCGGCGGAAAAGCTCCCCTTGACCGCCGATAAAAAGTAAACAAGCTTCGACAAAACGGAGGAATGACTATGAAGCTTTCTAAGATTGCGGCCCTGTTTATGGTGCCGGTGCTGGCCTTGTGTCTTGTGGCGTGTTCGGCGCCCGGTGGCAATGCGAGCGAATCTGCGGGCTCCGATCCTAAGGTCGCGGAGCTCATTGCGCAGAAGCCGACCAATGCCGACGAGGCCGCCGAGCTGTATGCGAAGCTCATGCAAAAGGAGAACGAGATCTTTTCGAGTGATAACGCGCTGTGGGAAAAGGTATTCAATGCGGCAAATAAAGACTCGGCAATGATTGAGGACGGCAGCAATTACGGCGATTTTCTGCTCAAGACCATCGACGGCGCCAAGGATGAGTTCACGGCGGATGAGCTTAAGACGCTCAAGGCCGGCGCACAGCAGATCAAGGAGATCGAGGACAAGCTCGAGAGCTTGGAGAAGGAGTTCCCCGGCTGTGGAAGCACGCCGAGCGCAGGCGAGAGTGTCGACGCTTCGGCCGCTGGCATGACGGCTGATGCCAATGCTTCGAGCGAGGCGGCGAAGTTCCCCAGCTTTACGGGCAAGGACCTGGATGGCAACGACGTGAGCAGCGACGAGCTGTTCTCTAAGAACAAAGTCACCGTCATGAACTTCTGGTTCACTACTTGCAAGCCGTGCGTGGGCGAGCTGGGCGATCTTGAGAAACTGAATCAGGAGCTGGCCAAGAAGGGCGGCCAGGTCGTGGGCGTCAATTCCTTTACGCTCGATGGCAACAAGGGCGAGATTGCAGATGCCAAGGACGTGCTGAGCAAGAAGGGCGTGACGTATAAGAACATCTGGTTCAAGTCGGATAGCGAGGCCGGCAAGTTTACGTCAAATCTGTTCTCGTTTCCGACAACGTATGTCATCGATCAGAATGGCAACATCGTAGGGGATCCAATCGTGGGAGCCATCAGCTCTGCTGAGCAGCGCGCAGCGCTCGACAAGCTTATTGACCAGGCGATTGCGAATAGCGAGCAGTAGAAAACGCGTAAAGCACAGCGAGGATCGTGCGCCGCTGTGTGGAGTGGTCCGCTGCCTTTCAAGACAAGCTTCACCATATAGAGGTCCCGCTCGGGACCTCTTATTTTAGGCGCCGTCCCGTTCGTTTTTTGATGCGGTTCCCTACATTCTTCACTGGCGCCGGCAAAAAATGGGGATAGAGTAGGACAAACGCGTCGAATACGAACGGCGGGGGAGAGCGGGTGAACGTGCCCGCGCGGGAGAGGTTGCCGTCCATGTTGGAGCTCAAAGGTATTTGCAAAAGGTACGTTACCCAGTCGTTTACGCAGGTGGCGCTCGACAGCGTAAGCCTGGCTTTTCGCGATAACGAGTTCGTAGCCATTCTGGGTCCCTCGGGCTCGGGCAAAACTACGATGCTCAACGTTATCGGTGGGCTCGATCATTTCGATTCTGGTGACCTGCTGATCGACGGTATTTCGACCAGGGATTTTCACGATCGCGATTGGGATGCCTATCGCAACAACCGCATCGGCTTTGTGTTCCAGAGCTATAACCTCATTCCGCATCAGACCATTTTGGAAAACGTGGAGCTGGCGCTCACGCTCACGGGCGTGGGGCATGCCGAGCGCCGCCAGCGTGCGCGCGAGGCGTTGGAGAAAGTCGGCCTGGGCGAGCACGTTAACAAGCGCCCGAGCCAGCTATCGGGCGGGCAGATGCAGCGCGTGGCCATCGCCCGCGCCCTGATCAACGATCCCGAGATCGTGCTGGCAGACGAGCCGACCGGCGCCTTGGATTCCACAACGTCCGTGCAGGTCATGGACTTGCTCAAGGACGTGGCGCGCGACCGTCTGGTTATTATGGTCACGCACAATCCCGAGCTGGCGTACCAATACGCCACGCGCATCGTCAACCTGGCGGACGGCAAGATCACCGACGATTCCGATCCTTTCGATGTCGCTGACGCCACGCGCCGCGAGGCAAAGCCTACGCGCAAAACCTCGATGAGCTTTGTGACGGCGCTGGGGCTTTCTGCCCGCAACCTTATGACCAAGAAGGGCCGCACGGCCATGACTGCTTTTGCGGGCTCGATTGGCATTATCGGCATTGCGGCGATTCTGGCGCTGTCCAACGGCGTAAACGGCTACATCAAAAAGGTCGAGGAGGATACGCTCTCGAGCTACCCGCTCACCATTTCCAAGCAGGATTACGACCTGTCGTCCATGATGGGCGGACAGGGGGCCACGGATGACGAGGCGTCCAACGGCGAGGATTCGTCCGACGACGGTATCGACGGCAAGGCTCAGGGAACCGATAAGATTCCCGTGGTCACGGCCGTAAAGGATATGTTTGCGAGCGTTAAGTCCAACGACATGACGAGCTTTAAGGCATGGCTTGACGACGGCGGCGATGGTATCGACAAAGAGGTCAACGCCATCCAGTATGGCTACGGCGTGACGCCAGTTGTCTATCGTTCGAGTAAGGGCGACGAGAAGCCCGTCCGGCTGGTGCCCAACGCTATGACCGAGGCCATGAGCGGAGGCGCAAGTTCGGCGGCAACGGTGAGCATGGAATCCATGGGAACCTCGGTCTTTAACGAGATGATCGACGACCAGAGTCTGCTCGACAGCCAGTACGATGTCGTCGCTGGTCACTGGCCCACGTCCGCCAACGAAGCCGTGATGGTGCTTTCGAGCCGCGGTACGGTGGGCGACTACACGCTCTACAGCATCGGCGCGCTGGATATCAATGAGCTCAACGACTTGGTCAACAGCGCCATGGCGGCCGACGGTGGGGTCGAAACGCCCGAGACCGGCACCGACTTTACCTACGACGATGCGCTGTCCACGACGTTTAAGGTGCTGTCGCCGGCCGATGCGTATCGCAAAAACGAAGAGACCGGCATGTGGACCGATATGTCTGGCGACGCCGACTTTATGGCCGCCAAGGTTGCCGACGGTATCGACGTGCACATTGTGGGCGTGGTGCGACCCAACGAGACGGCCAACGCGAGCGCGTTGTCCCCGGGCATTGCCTACACGCATGCGCTGACTCGCCAGCTTATGGAGCGCGCCGCCGATTCGCAGATTGTGCAAGAGCAACTCGCCCACCCCGAGACGGATGTCTTTACGGGCAAGTCTTTCGATGAGCTGCAAGGCGAGGCCAAACAAGGCGTGGACCTGGGCAGCATGTTCAGTGTGGACGAGGCGGCGCTGAAGAGCGCGTTCTCGTTCGATGCGTCTGCGCTCTCGGGTGCGGCCGGCGGTATGGACCTGTCTGGTCTTGACTTGTCCGGGCTGGACATTGACCTTTCGGGCGTTGGTAAGGACATCGACTTCAGCGACATCATGGCCAAAGCGCCAACCCCAGATTTCTCGGGCATCTTTGACGGTCTGGAACTCACACCCGAGCAAATGCAGCAGGTGGGAACACTAGCCAACCAGCTGTTTGAGGGCTTTTTGCAGTCTGATCAGTTTAGGGCGCTGTCGCCCGAAGATCTTAAGGACGCGTCAAAGCTTGCCGCCGCGTTCTCGACGTATCTTGAGAGTGATACGGCAGCCCAGCAAATCATGGCCCAGCTCAAAGCGCTCGGCGGCGATGCCCTGGCCGAGCGGCTGCAGCAGGCAATGACCGACTATGTGCAAAAGCAGCTGGCTCCGTATCTGCAGCAGGCTATTGATCAGGTGATGAAGGCAATCAGCGAGCAGATTGCGACGACGGTATCGTCCCAGCTCAAGGCGGGCGCGGCAGGGCTCATGGACCAGATGGCGACGCAGATGTCTTCGAGTTTTGCCAACCTGGCGAGCGCCATGCACGTGGATGCGAGTGCCTTTGCCAATGCTATTCACTTCAACATGGACGCCGAGGACCTGAGCTCGCTCATGATGAGTTACGCCAAGGCGTCGAAGCTCACCTACGACAACAATCTGACCACGTTGGGCTATGCGGATGAGGCCGACCCCATCTCGGTCAAGATTTTCCCGCGTGACTTTGAGGCAAAGGAGCGCGTACTCGACCATATCGATGCGTACAACAAGCAGGTCAAAGCCGCTGGCCACGATGATCGGGCAATTTCGTACACCGACTACATGGGCATCATCATGGGTTCGGTGACCGACATCGTGAACACCATCAGCTTGGTGCTCATCGCATTCGTGAGCATCAGCCTGGTGGTGAGCTCCATCATGATCGGCATCATCACCTACATCAGCGTGCTGGAGCGCAAAAAGGAGATTGGCATTCTGCGCGCGATTGGCGCGTCGAAGCGCAACGTGGCAAACGTGTTCAACGCCGAGACTTTTATCGAAGGCCTCATCGCCGGCGTCTTTGCCATTGTCGTCGTGGTGGCCGTGAGCTTCCCGGTTAATGCCTGGGCGCTTGCTGCCAAACAGGTCCCCAACCTGATGAGCCTGCCCTTGCAGGATGCGCTGGTGCTTATTGCGATTTCGGTACTGCTGACGGTTGTCGCTGGCCTGCTGCCGGCCCGCAGCGCGTCCAAAAAGGATCCCGTGGAAGCCCTGCGCTCCGAATAATGTGACAAAGGGAAAGTCCCTTTGTCACATCCCTCTCCCTGCACCTAGTTTGCTTTGCCCATCAGCGTGATGCGGATGGTTGGATGGGTGTACTCGTCAAACTCGTCCTCAGGTTCCGTGTCAAACGAGTAATACGCCTTGATGGGGTCGTCACTCGTCCTGATAGAGATTCTCTCGTAGAGCGAGCCGTTCAAAAAAGCCTGCCTAAACTCTTCGGGGAGCTTCTGCGCTGCTAGGAGCTTGGGGCTTGCGGTCTTGACGTCTATAGTTTGGACGACAGAGGAAAGCTCGCCAAGGTCGAGCTCGATACGGGCGAGATTGTCCTCGAGGCTCGCATCGGGGTCGACCTCTGTCGCGTAGCTCACTTCCGTGAGCGTCCCCTTGTTGTCAAAATCCAGGTACGTATAGGTCTTCTGGGCATCGGAGTCGCCGTCGTGCAGATAGCCGCGGACGTGGTAGCCGTAATCTTGATATCGCTCGCAGGGGTCGTCGGCGGACACGTACTCGCATGCGGGCTCTAATGCCTTACGGGCGATGGCGATCTGCTCGGCCACGGCAGCGGCGTTCTCCTTCATCTCGATGTTTCCCTGTGCCAGCTGCGGGATATAGGCACCGCAAACGATTGCGAGGGGCAGCGCCACAAGCGCGACGATCCACTTTTTTGCATGGGGGATAGGCACGCCACAGGCCTCTGCCATGGCCTTCGCGTTGGCAAAGCTCTCGGTAAGCACGTCTGCCGCGGTGGCGACGGCGCCTACGGCAGCGGCGACTTCTGCCGCGCCGCCCAGGTTGCGTGCGGTCTCGTTGTCGCTGTTCTTGAGCAGACGCGCGGCGGCCTGCGTGCCAACAACGCCTGCGATTTGTGCCGAGCGGTCTTTCTCGTTCTGCTCGACGGCGAGCCGGTACTGCATTTCCTTCCATTGCTTGCCACGCATGCCAAAGCGCGGGGCGAGAGCGCAATAGCAGAATATGACGAGCTCGATGGCGGTGAGCACCAAGGCGGTCATCATGCCCGTCTCTTGGAAGCCTTCGTGATGGAAGACGATGTCGTCGATCATTTCGAAGGGAATGATCGATAAGGGCAGCACGAATGCCATGGCAAGCGCCGCTCCGGCAACTTTGGGGCAGATGCAGTATCGCTGGATGCGCTTACGTTCTTGTTCGGAGAGTGTTGCCATGGCTGGTCCTTGGTGTCGTGGCGGTCGTTGCGGCACGATGCCGTCATATGCGACTCAGTATAGAGAATCCCGCCATCGGTGAGCGCAGGTCATACGGCAAAAGTGCCACGGCAGCCCTGGTTTAGAGCGGCTGCTCCTGTGCCCACGCGATGATGCCGCCCGATACGTATGTGTGCCAAAATAAACAGCCGAATGATGATTTGCGAATGTGACAAAGGGACAGTCCCTTTGTCACATTGATGTGAGAGTGGATGTTGATGAATTTATCGCTGGCCCCTATGGAGGGGATTACCGGGCATGTGTTCCGTCGCGTGCATGCGGAGTGCTTCGGCGCGCTCGATTGCTATTACACGCCGTTTTTGCCGCCGCCGCGGGTTGGCAACCGTTTTGGTGGCAAGGCGTTTAAAGAGGTCGACCCTGTCAATAACCAGGGGCTCAACGTAGTGCCTCAGTTGATGTCCAAGAATGCGGATGAGTTTGTGTGGGCGGCGCACGTGCTCGCCGACATGGGCTACCGCGAGGCCAATCTCAACCTGGGTTGTCCCTCGGGAACGGTTGTTGCCAAGGGCAAGGGCTCGGGTTTCTTGCGCAATCTCGACGAGCTCGAGGCGTTCTTAAGCGATGTGTGCGAGCGGTCGCCGTTGCCGGTGTCGGTCAAGACTAGGCTGGGGCTGGAGAGTGACGACGAATACGAGCGCGTGCTCGATCTGTATTGCCGCATGCCGCTGGCAGAGCTGATCGTGCATCCGCGCGTACAAAAGGACCGCTATACGGGCTCGCCGCGTAAGGAGTTTTACGGCGAGACGCTGGAACGTGCGCCGTTTCCGGTGGCATACAACGGCGACATTTTTGATCTTGAGGATATGGACGCGCTGGTGGAGGCTTATCCCGGCACGCGCCATGTGATGCTGGGGCGTGGCCTGCTCGCGAACCCCGCTCTGGCTCGTATGGTCAACGGCGGGCCTCGCGCCCCCGGAGGGCGACCGCTTCCTCCGTC
>UQJA01000042.1 GCA_900541285.1 uncultured Collinsella sp. | reverse complement strand
CCAGATTGCCCATGCGCGCGCAAAAGCACGCCGCGGCAATCTGGGGCCCGTCCCCGAATACCTATAAATATGCAGGCCAGCAATGTGTTAACGATGCGCCAGCGGGTGCGCCGCCAGATAGACCTCGGTCAGTTGCGTACGATCGACATGCGTGTAGACCTGCGTGGTCGATATATCGGCATGTCCCAAGATCTCCTGTAGCACACGGAGGTCTGCGCCGCCCGCAAGCATATGGGTGGCAAAGGAGTGACGCAGCGTATGGGGATGGAGTCCCACCAGCCCCACCTGGCGCCCGTAGCGCTCACAGATGGCATGGATGCCCTGGCGCGACAGACGGCGGCCGTTCTTATTTAAAAAGACCGCCGAGGTCTCGGTTCCGCGGGCATGGGCCGCCAAGCGAGAGCGCCCTTCAGTTACATAGAGCGTCAGAGCTCGCGCTGCGCTTCCCACCAGCGGGGACAGGCGTTCCTTTGAGCCCTTACCGCGAACGAGCACAAAACCATCGTCGATATGGATATCGCCCACATCGAGCCCCACCAACTCGCTCACACGCAAACCGCATCCGTAGAGCACTTCCAAGATGGCATGGTCGCGCAAGCCCATCTCGCCCTCGGAGAAGTCTTGATCGAGCAGCGCCGAGACATCCTCCACCGATAGATACTCCGGCAAACGCTCGGCCTTTTTAGGCAGGCGCAACGCCGCCGTTGGATTTTGGGCCACAGCCCCATCGCGCACCAAAAAGGCATGCAGGCCCTTCACGGCCGCAAGCGCACGCTCCACCGAGGCATCGGAATAGCCCCCATCGCGACGGTCGGCGACAAAGCCCTCCACGACCTGACGGGTCACCTCTTCAAAAGACGCAATACCCGCCCGCTCCAGATAGGCGCAGTACGTCGTCAGGTCACGACGATAGGCCGCAATCGTGTTGCGCGCCAAACCCCGCTCGACCGCGAGGTAATCGAGATACTCCCCCGCCGCCACGGCGAGCGACGAGGGAGTAGCTTCGGTATGTTCCTTATTCGCCGGCACCCTTAGTCCGTAGCGAGATTCATGGGCGTCACCTGCAGACGGTCGACACCCTCGTGCTGGCCGATCGAAGCGCGCACGAACTCGCGGAACAGCGGCTGCGGGTTGGTCGGGCGGCTCTTGAACTCGGGATGAGCCTGGGTTGCCACATACCACGGATGCACGTCGCGCGGCAGCTCGACCATCTCGACCAGGCGCTCGTCGGGCGACAGGCCCGAGATAACCAAACCGGCGTCCTCGAGCTGGTCACGGAAGGCGTTGTTGAACTCAAAGCGGTGACGGTGACGCTCGTAGACGAGCTCCTCGCCATATGCCTCGCGAGCAAGGGTATCGGCGGCGAGCTTGCACGGATAGGCGCCCAGGCGCATGGTGCCGCCCTTCTCGGTCACGTCCTCCTGCGAGCTCATCAGATCGATGACGCTAAACGGGCCGTCCGGATCGAACTCGGAGGAGCTGGCGCCGGCAAGGCCGACGACGTTGCGGGCGAACTCGCACACGGCCACCTGCATGCCCAGGCAAATGCCCAGATACGGAATCTTGTGCTCACGGGCAAACTCGGCCGCGAGGATCTTGCCCTCCAGGGCGCGCTTGCCAAAGCCGCCGGGGACCAGGATGCCCGAGGCGTCGCCCAGAACCTCGGAGACATTCTGCTCGTCAAGGCTCTCGCCGTCGACCAGCTGGACGTCCACATGGCGATCGTAGAAGACGCCCGCATGGTGAAGGGCCTCGATAACCGACAGGTACGCATCGGGCAGCTGAGTGTACTTACCCACGACGGCGATCTTCACCTTGTCGGCGTGATGGTTGGCGTGATTCTGTTTGCGCAGGAACTCGTTCCACTCGCTCATGTCGCGCTCACGCGGGTCCAGACCCAGGCGCTCGCAAATGCGCAGGTCAAAGTCCTGCTCGGCAAGCAGCTGCGGAACATCGTAAATGCTCGCGCAGTCCTCGTTAGTAAAGACGCAATCGGTGTCGACGTCGCAGAAGCTTGCGATCTTTCCGCGGATAGCGTCATCGATATGGTGGTCGGAGCGCAGCACGATAATATCGGGCTGGATGCCAAAGCTGCGGAGCTCCTTGACGGAATGCTGCGTGGGCTTGGTCTTGACCTCGTGGGCGGCGGCGATATAGGGAACAAGCGACACGTGGATGTAGCAGACGTTCTCGGGGCCGGCCTCCTTGCGGTACTGACGGATGGCCTCGACAAACGGTTGGGACTCGATGTCGCCGATCGTGCCGCCCAGCTCGGTGATGACTACATCGGAGCCGGTCTGCTCCTCGATGCGGCGGAACTTGTCCTTAATGGCATTGGTGACGTGGGGAATCACCTGCACGGTACCGCCCAAAAAGTCGCCGCGACGCTCGCGGGCGATCAAGCTCTTATAGATCGCGCCGGTCGTAAAGTTGGAATCGCGGGTCAGGTTCTCATCAATAAAGCGCTCGTAATGACCCAGGTCCAGGTCGGACTCGTAACCATCCTCGGTAACGAAGACCTCACCATGCTGGAACGGGCTCATGGTACCGGGGTCGACGTTCAGATACGGGTCGGCCTTCTGCATCGTTACTTTGTAGCCACGCGACTTGAGCAGACGGCCCAGCGAGGCCGCGGTGATACCCTTGCCCAGGGACGAAACCACGCCACCGGTTACGAACACATGCTTGGTCATATTGAGTTACCTGCGCTTCCCGTAGAAGTTGTTTATCCACATCTTACGGGTCTTCATTGTAATACTCGCGCCGCGGACCGTTCGCAATTTTTCTCGCGTGCGATTGCATTTCTCAATCTTGAAACAAAACGCCGCCCGGTTTCCCAGGCGGCGTCGCTATGGCAAGGGTTACCTGCTGCTATCGATCAGCAGCCTCGTCCTCAAGCATTTCTTGAACGAGCATGCCGGTACGGACGCCCTCAAGATACCACTCACCACGTTCGGTGAGGCAAATGCCATTTGCAAGCTGACCGCCGTCGTCGCTATAACGCGAGACGACATCAATCATGCCTTCGGAATCCAAGCGATCGATTGCGGCGCGGGCACGATACGGCGAAACCCCCACGCGCTCGGCAACCGTTTTGCGCGAGAAACCATACGGCCCGCCATTGTCTTCGGTTTGCTGGTCGATCTCCATCAACACCAGCACCTCGACACGCTTCATATCGTTGACACTCGCACGACCCTTGCCCGCCATAGCAGCCTCCTCAAACCGAGCACGAGCATCTAACGCGCCGTGCGCGACCGACACACCTCACGATGGCAGGTAATATCCATCATGCGGCATCCCGCTAAGGATGAAACAGTTACGGTTATTGTATACCGCTCAAATTGTCTCTAGGCAGGTAAACGGCTATTTTTCGCCGAAATAGGCGCTTTATTGATCAAAAAGCCGTACCGGGCGCTAACCCGATACGGCCAAAATGCAATGCAATTACCGCGGTGCTTCAAACTTAGCGATGGAAGAAACCGCGGCGCTCAAACTTGGGCTCGCAGCACACGTTGATACCCAGTTTGCGCAGCACCGTCTCATCCGTCGGAGAGATGATCACACTAAAGAAGGCGTCACAGCCGCGCAGCTGCTCCAGTCCCGAGAGGACGCGAGCCGCCGTCTCGCTCGTGGCGGAGGTAATCGAAAGTGCCATGAGCGTCTCATCGGTGTGGAGGCGCGGATTTTTACTGCCCAGGAAATGCGTCTTAAGCTTGCTGATGGGCTCGATCGCCTCATCGCTAATGACCTCGAGCTCAAGGTCGACGCCCGAGACATGCTTGAGGGCGTTCATAATGAGAGAACTTGCGGCGCCCAGGCGCGTGGAGGTCTTACCGGTCACCACGGAGCCATCGGGCATGACCATGGCACCCACGGGACCACCCGTCAGCTGCTCCCTGGTGAGGGCCGCCGAGCGCGCCGGTGAGTAGTTCTTATCGATGCCGGCTTTCTTCATAATAATCTTGAGACGGTCGACTTGCTCATCGCCCACGCCGGTACGGCGCACATTTTCGACCGCGGTAAAGTAGCGGCGGACGATCTCCATCTTGGAAGCGACGCGGCAGGCATCGTCATCGGTGATGGCAAAGCCGACCATATTGACGCCCATGTCCGTAGGGCTCTGGTAGGGGCTCTTGCCCAGGATCTTTTCCATCAGGGCACGGACTACCGGGAAGGCCTCGACGTCACGGTTATAGTTGACCGTGGTCTTGTTGTAGGCCTCCAGGTGGAAGGAGTCGATGATGTTGGCATCGTCGAGGTCTGCCGTGGCGGCCTCGTAGGCAATGTTGACCGGATGCGTAAGGGGCAGATTCCAAACCGGGAAGGTCTCAAACTTGGCATAGCCGGCGGCGGTACCGTGCTTATGCTCGTGATACAGCTGCGAGAGGCAAGTGGCGAGCTTGCCCGAACCGGGGCCGGGTGCCGTCACGACGACGAGCGGACGGGTGGTCTCGACAAACTCGTTCTTGCCATAGCCGTCGTCGGACACGATCAGATCGACATCGTGCGGATACCCCTCGATGGGATAGTGCAGCTTGGCGGGAATACCGAGCGCGTTCAGGCGGTTGCGGAACACATCGGCAGCGGGCTGGCCGGCGTACTGGGTGATGACCACGGCCGCGACGGCAAAGCCGTTGCCGCGGAACAGGTCAACCAGGCGCAGCACATCCTCGTCATAGGTAATGCCAAGGTCACCGCGAGCCTTGTTTTTCTCGATGTGGTTCGCGTTGATCGCGATGATAACCTCGACATCGTCGGCGATGCTCTTGAGCATGCGGAACTTGCTGTCCGGTTCAAAACCCGGCAGCACGCGGCTCGCATGATAGTCATCGAACAGCTTACCGCCAAACTCCAAATAGAGCTTGCCACCAAACTGCGAGATGCGCTCCTTAATGTGAGCAGCCTGCAGCTCGATATACTTCGCGTTGTCGAAACCCTGGCGCATGTATGGCTCCCGTCCCGTTTCCAATTAATGTTCTAGGCGATTATAACGGAGCAGACCCTCCCCAACGCCCAAGCAATCAACTGGCACCAACCAAACACGCCCACCGCGACCACTGGGGACCCGGGATAGCTAATTTGTGGCGGGAAACAAGGCACTCAGCACCAACAATGGCAGCGCCGCAGGTTGAGCATAAGCCAGCGAAAGCCCGCCAGAGCGAGCAAGGTGACGTGAAAGAGAAGGGCATAGGCCTTTTGGCCATGCCCGACGATTGAACGTCAGATTGCCGCTCTGGCGGGCTTGCAGCGTCGAGCGGTTCCGGCGTTTGGAAAACGCCGGAACACAAGAGCGCCCCCTCCCGCGCACGGAACGGAAGGGGGCTAAAGGTAGGAGTCTACCGGTGGGTTCACCCCACCGGACAGACGATGACCAGGTGATCCTCTACAGGATCGTCAAGGTTTCCGTGGGGTACCCGTTGGGTACTTAGAGCAGCACGCAGGCGACGGTCAGGATGACGGCGCAGACGACGGAGAGAGCGACGATGAGCTTAAGGGCAAACTTGAGCCAGGTCGTCCACTCGATCTTGGCCAGGGCGAGACCGCCCATGATGGCGCCGGAGGTCGGGGTGAACAGGTTCACGACACCGATGGCGGCGGAGAAGATCATGACCATGACCTCGGGCGAGAAGCCGAGCTTAACAGCCAGCGGTCCCATGATGGGCATGGAAACGGTAGCCATACCGGAGGTCGAGGGGATCAGGAAGGACAGGCCGAAGTAGACCAGGAAGCTCATGGGAGCGAAGATCACGCCGGACAGGCCAGCCAGAGCATTGGCAGCAGCGTCGAGGACGTAGACGTCGAGGCCGGTGTTAGCCATGAGGACGGAGATACCACGAGCAAGGGCGATGACGAGAACAACGGACATCATGTCGGCAGCGCCGGTGATGAAGGTGTTGACGATCTGCTTCTCGGACAGGCCACCGATGATACCGATCAGGACGGCCATGAGGAAGAACCAGGTGGAAGCCTCGTCGAAGTACCACTGGCCAATGGGCAGGCCGGTGATCAGGGCAGACCAGCCCTGAACGACGGCGTTACCGTCGGCATCGTAGACAGCGCCAGCGTCAAAGAAGTTGGCGACGCCCTCGTTGAGGTCGGCCAGCGGGATGAAGCCGACGATCATGACGACGAAGGTGAAGGCGAAGGCGATCAGAACACCCTTCTGACGACCGGTGAGCTTGACCTCCTTGTGGACCTCGGAAGCAGCCTTGCCGTGAGCCTCTTCGGCGTCCTTGAGCTCCTGCATCGAGAGGATGGTGGAACCCTTGTCAGCCTTGACCTTCTTGGCATAGTTCATCACGAAGACGATGGACATGACGGTGGTAACAAGCCACAGGACGGCACCGAGGCCGATGATGATGGACTGGTTCACGGCAATGTCAACGCCGGTCAGGGCGTCGACGGCAGCGCCGACGGCGAACGGGTTAACCGTGGAGCCGAGGCAGCCGCTCGGTATGAGCAGGACGGTAGCGGCGCCGACCATCGGGTCGAAGCCGGCAGCCATCATGGTAGCGGCGAGCAGGGCGTAGAAGGGAACGGTCTCCTCGCACATACCATAGGTGGTACCACCGAGGGAGAAGATGAGCATCAGCACGGGAATGAGCATGATCTCGTTGCCCTTAAGCTTCTGCACCAGGACGGCGATGCCGTTGTCCAGAGCGCCGGTCTCGGTCATCATACCGAGGAAGCCGCCCAGGATCATAACGAAGAGGCAGACGGGCAGAGCGTCAGCGAAGCCCTTAATCGGGGCGGTGCAGAAATCGCTCAGACGGGCGGCAGTAACCGCGCCGCCGGACGTGCCGGAGACGATAACGGTAACAACTGCAACAATTGCCAGCAGAGCAAGAAGAATGGTGAACGATGAAGGCATACCGCGCTTTTTCTTAGCGGTCTCAGTCATAGTTCTCATCCCCCCTTCATAAATCATTTACTGATCTCGCCCGAAGCGGCTCTTCCGTGCCGTGCCTGCCGCTCGATGCGAGATTTTTACCAGATAAAGCCGCTCGGGGTGTTCAACAATACACCCCGAGCGAGATGCTAGATGCTCTTACTTGAGCGTAGCGTACATGACAGCCTTGATGGTGTGCATGCGGTTCTCGGCCTCGTCGAAGACCTTGGAAGCGGGGCTCTCGAAGACCTCGTCGGTGACCTCCTGCTCGGTGATGCCGAACTGCTCGCACTTCTCGGCGCCAATGGTGGTGTTGGTGTCGTGGAAGCTGGGCAGGCAGTGCAGGAAGATGGCACCCGGGTTGGCCATAGCCATGACCTCGGAGGTGACACGATACGGGGTGAGCTGAGCGATGCGCTCGGCCCAGACCTCGTCGGGCTCGCCCATGGAGACCCACACGTCGGTGTAGATAACGTCGGCACCGGTGACGCCGTCCTTGACGTCGGTGGTCAGCTTGATGGTGCAGCCGTTGGCCTCGGCGATGGGCTTGCAGGCCTCGATGACGTCGTCGGCGGGCATGCACTCCTCGGGGCCGCAGGCCACGAAGTTCATACCGAGCTTGGAGCAGACGACCATGAGGGAGCGAGCAACGTTGTTCTTGCAGTCGCCCATGAAGACGAGGGTCTTGCCCTTGATGTCGTAGTTGAAGTTCTCCTGGACGGTCAGGATGTCGGCGAGCATCTGGGTGGGGTGCCACTCGGTGGTCAGGCCGTTCCACACGGGCACGCCGGACTTAGCAGCGAGCTCCTCGACGTCGTCCTGGGCAAAGCCACGGAACTCGATGCCGTCATACATGCGGCCGAGAACGCGGGCGGTGTCCTCGATGGACTCCTTCTTGCCCATCTGCGACGAACCCGGATCGAGGTAGGTGACGCCCATGCCCAGATCCATGCCGCCGACCTCGAAGGCGCAGCGGGTACGAGTGGAGGTCTTCTGGAAGAGCAGAACAATGTTCTTGCCCTCGAGATAGCGGTGCGGAACGCCAGCGCGCTTCATGTCCTTGAAGTTCTTGGAGAGCTTGAGCAGGTACTCGATCTCCTCGGTGGTGAGGTCGAGGAGCTTGAGGAAGCTACGGCCGGAGAGGTTAACACCCATGGTTCGAATCCTTTCGAAGAAATGAATTACATAAGTATCAGTGTTGCCCGTTTGACGGGCGAAACCGGTGCGGTTGTAGGGGGACCGCACCGGAAACGGAAAGACTTAGAGGTCCTCGCGCCAGAAGGGCATGCTCATGCAGCGCGGGCCGCCGCGGCCGCGGGAGAGCTCGGCGGAGGGCACGACGAGAAGGTCCAGGCCCTCCTTGTACAGCACGTCGTTGGTGACGGTGTTGCGGGCGTAGACGCAGATCTTGCCGGGCTCGACGCACAGGGTGTTGGAGCCGTCGTTCCACTGCTCGCGGGAGGCCGCGATCGGGTCGCCGCCGCCGCAGGGGATCAGCTTGACCTGGTCGACGCCGGTGGCGTCCTCCAGGACGTGCTCGAGGGTGTCCTCGATCAGGCGGATGTTCACGTCGCCCGGGTTCTTGCCGGCGGTCAGCTCGTAGACGCGCAGGGTGCCCATGATGGCGGGGTGGATCGTGAACTTATCGACGTCGATCTGGGTGAAGACCGTGTCGAGGTGCATGAAGGCGCGCGAGACCGGGATGTCGAAGGCCAGGATGCGCTCGACCTTGGAGTCGGAGTTCCAGAAGATGTTCTGGGCCATGACGTCGATCGCGGCGGCCTGGGTGCGCTGGGAGATGCCGACGGCGAGAGTCTTCTCGTTGATGTTCAGCACGTCGCCGCCCTCGGTGTGGAACTGGCAGTCGCGGCGGAAGTACAGCGAGACGTCCTTGTAGTCGGGGTGGTACTTGAAGATGTACTTGCCGTACAGGGTCTCGCGGTTGCGGGTGACCGAGTACATGCGGTTGAGGTTGACGCCCTCGCCGACGACCGCGAACGGGTCGCGGGTGAAGTAGAGGTTGGGCATCGGGTCGATGATCAGGTCGGACTCGGACTCGGAGTTGACCAGGGAGTCGAGGGTCGTGGACGCCGTGAGGGGCATGTCGATCTCGGACTTGGTCATGCCGGCCATGGTCTTCTTGACGAACTCGAGGTTGTCCTCGATGGAGTCCAGCTTCTCGCGGACGATCTGCGGCATGTGCTGGCCGCGGATGCCGGCCTCGGCGATGTACTGGTCGGTGAACTCGGCGCGGGCGCCGGGGACCTGGTCGAACACCTCAGCGACGAGGTTCTCGAGATAGAGGACCTCCACGCCCTGGTCCCTCAGGATCTGGGCGAAGGTGTCGTGCTCCTGCTGCGCGACCTCCAGGAACGGGACGTCGTCGAACAGGAGTCGCTCGAGCTCGTCGGGCGGCAGGTTGAGGAGCTCGTCGCCGGGACGGTGCAGGCAGACCTTCCTGAGCCTGCCGATCTCGGAAGGCACGTGCAGACCTTTCGTCATGGCCTCCTACCTTTCTTTCGGGCCCCTGTCAGGGCCGATTCGTTAGCGCCCCTCCGTGTGAGGCGTTATTGCTGACGATATATTTATATCCAAAATCAGTTCATACTTCCACCTCGCCCCCGAACGGTTTTATATGAGGGGTGAACGGCATACACATATACTTCACGCATGGCACACTTTGATTTAATAAAGTGCATTTACGTGCTTAAACGCGTTTTCAATCCAAAAATCAATTGGAACTAAACTTTGTTAAACCACCCTCATATTGCATATTTCCAACAAAGCTATGAATAGAATTAGCGGTTCATACTGCGTCTCAACCATTTTCATTTTTATTCAGAAAAAAGTTTGTCCTATTCATTTCTGGTAAATAAATTACCGTTTACCAGACGCTTGATACCGTTCACCGGAAACTCAGTATAAGGCCCAGCGGATACCGGCTCGCTTTACGGCCCCATTTGTAACAACTTGACTTCTCGGTATAGAAAAACGGACCCGCTTCACTAGGGAAACGGGTCCGTTTTCGATTATCTTTTGCCAATTTAGATAAGGCCATCGAAGATCATCGGAATCCTAGCGATCAAACTCCGCCAGTGCCTCGCCCAAAAGCCTCAGGCCCTCACGCAGAACGTCCTCGCTCGCGCAGTAGCCCAGGCGTGCGCCACAGGGAAGCTCAAAGCGGCTGCCGGGTACCAGCAGCACTCTCCTCTCGGACAGCAGGCGCTTGCAGAACCCCTCGTCATCCTCGGGAATATCAAGCTGGATAAATGAGGTGGACACGCCCTGCGGCGCCGTCCAGGAAACGCGGTGCTGCGTATCGATCCAAGCCTGCGCGATATCGCAGTTGCCAAACACGATCTTGCGATTGCGCTCGAGGATCTTGTCCTTGTGCTCAAGCACATAGGTCGCCAGGGCATCGTTGAACACGCCGCCGCAGATCATGGTGTAATCGCGATAGGTACGGATGCGGTTGGACACCTCTTCGTCGGCCACGACCCAGCCCACGCGGGCCGCAGGCGTCGAGTAAGTCTTAGACACCGAGTTGGTGACGATGGCTTTCTCGTACACATCGGCCATCGACATGAAGGACTCGGTGCTCTCGAGGGGCAAGTACACCTCGTCGCACAGCACATAGGCGCCCGCCGAGCGGGCGATCTCGGCAATCTGTCCGAGCGTATCGGCATCAAGCACCGTACCGATGGGGTTCGATGCGTTGTTGATGCAGATGAGCCTGGTATTGGGACGGACCAAGCGCTTGAGTTCCTCGATATCGGGCTTCCAGCCGAGTTCCTCGCGAAGCTCCCAATACTCGACCTCGGCGCCCAGCGTGCGCGGAATCTCGTAGAGCGGCGCGTAGGTGGGCCACTCGGCGATAACATGGTCGCCGGGCTCGACCACAGCCATGATGGCGTTGAGGTTAGCGCCCGTGCAGCCATTGGTCTGCAGAATGTGATCGGGATTGACCTCGCGACGATACAGCTTGGCAACCACGGCCTTAAACTCCGGCGAGCCCTCGATCCAGCCGTAGTTCATCTTCTCGCGGTCCAGGCGCTCGTAGAACGTGGCGCCGTCCTGCTCATCGAGCGCGCGCAGCTCGCCCATGGTGAGCGACGAGATCGTCGACTGCGCGATGTCCCACGTGGCGCTCTTCTCCCAAACGTTGAGCCATTCCTCAACGCCAATCGTCTTGATGTCCATGGCCAAGCTCCTTACAAAAGCAATCATCCAATCGTGTTGACGTTCCTCATACAAGATTGGGGCGGTGCGAAAACCCGCACCGCCCCAATGGGAGACATCTAATGGCAGCTAGATGTATATATTATGACCTGTACGGGTCCTTGAAGACCCTAGAGGTCCTCGCGCCAGAAGGGCATGCTCATGCAGCGCGGGCCGCCGCGGCCGCGGGAGAGCTCGGCGGAGGGCACGACGAGAAGGTCCAGGCCCTCCTTGTACAGCACGTCGTTGGTGACGGTGTTGCGGGCGTAGACGCAGATCTTGCCGGGCTCGACGCACAGGGTGTTGGAGCCGTCGTTCCACTGCTCGCGGGAGGCCGCGATCGGGTCGCCGCCGCCGCAGGGGATCAGCTTGACCTGGTCGACGCCGGTGGCGTCCTCCAGGACGTGCTCGAGGGTGTCCTCGATCAGGCGGATGTTCACGTCGCCCGGGTTCTTGCCGGCGGTCAGCTCGTAGACGCGCAGGGTGCCCATGATGGCGGGGTGGATCGTGAACTTATCGACGTCGATCTGGGTGAAGACCGTGTCGAGGTGCATGAAGGCGCGCGAGACCGGGATGTCGAAGGCCAGGATGCGCTCGACCTTGGAGTCGGAGTTCCAGAAGATGTTCTGGGCCATGACGTCGATCGCGGCGGCCTGGGTGCGCTGGGAGATGCCGACGGCGAGAGTCTTCTCGTTGATGTTCAGCACGTCGCCGCCCTCGGTGTGGAACTGGCAGTCGCGGCGGAAGTACAGCGAGACGTCCTTGTAGTCGGGGTGGTACTTGAAGATGTACTTGCCGTACAGGGTCTCGCGGTTGCGGGTGACCGAGTACATGCGGTTGAGGTTGACGCCCTCGCCGACGACCGCGAACGGGTCGCGGGTGAAGTAGAGGTTGGGCATCGGGTCGATGATCAGGTCGGACTCGGACTCGGAGTTGACCAGGGAGTCGAGGGTCGTGGACGCCGTGAGGGGCATGTCGATCTCGGACTTGGTCATGCCGGCCATGGTCTTCTTGACGAACTCGAGGTTGTCCTCGATGGAGTCCAGCTTCTCGCGGACGATCTGCGGCATGTGCTGGCCGCGGATGCCGGCCTCGGCGATGTACTGGTCGGTGAACTCGGCGCGGGCGCCGGGGACCTGGTCGAACACCTCAGCGACGAGGTTCTCGAGATAGAGGACCTCCACGCCCTGGTCCCTCAGGATCTGGGCGAAGGTGTCGTGCTCCTGCTGCGCGACCTCCAGGAACGGGACGTCGTCGAACAGGAGTCGCTCGAGCTCGTCGGGCGGCAGGTTGAGGAGCTCGTCGCCGGGACGGTGCAGGCAGACCTTCCTGAGCCTGCCGATCTCGGAAGGCACGTGCAGACCTTTCGTCATGGCCTCCTACCTTTCTTTCGGGCCCCTGTCAGGGCCGATTCGTTAGCGCCCCTCCGTGTGAGGCGTTATTGCTGACGATATATTTATATCCAAAATCAGTTCATACTTCCACCTCGCCCCCGAACGGTCAGCAAAGTGCGATGAACGGTATATCGCATATGATTCCCCCATGATGCACTTCGGTTCTCTAAAGCAGGTTTTCAAAGGTAAATGTTCTTTTTTCTAAGGAATTAAGCTAGATTGCACAAATATTTTCATGTTTAGGAATTGCATAGCTTAAACGGTTTTCTGCATATCTATGTCGTTTGTCCATGATTCAATTTGAATTCGATTATATTCAGCTCGCAATCATTCTTATTCATACATCCTCACCAGTTGAGTATGGATATAGATTGTTTCCAAACGAGTTGGGCAGTTAGTTGCATGCCTTGGCAGCGTAAGAAGTAGGTAAAGATACCGTTCGCGCGATGCGTCCGTGCCACAGGTCGACTAAATTGAGACAATAGTGATTAGTGTTAGGCTACCGTCCCTTGTGGGGACTGAACGGACAGATGCATATGCCGAGCAAAATCGAAAAGAAGCAAGCCGCCGCAAAGCTGCGCAAACCGCCGCGCGACTTCTCGTACACGCAAAACCGAGAGCTCAGCTGGCTACGCTTTGACAACCGCGTGCTCGACGAAGCCTTCGACGAAACCGTTCCGTTATTCGAGCGACTAAAGTTCGTCTCGATCTTCGAGTCCAACCTCGACGAGTTCCTTATGGTGCGCGTGGGCGGCCTGTCCGATCTGGCGGAGCTCAAAAAACAACCTGTCGACAACAAGAGCAATATGACCGCCTCCGAACAGGTCGATGCTGTCATGGCCGAAATGCCCGGGCTCCTTACCCGTTGGGAGTCCATCTTTAAGAGCATCGAGGGCAAGCTCGACACCTTGGGCGTTCACCGCGCCCGCATCGATTCGCTTACGCCCGAGGAGCGCACCTTTGTAACCCGCTACTTCCAGGCCTACGTGTCACCGGTCATCTCGCCGCTGGTCATCGATCCTCGCCACCCCTTCCCCAACCTGCGCAATGGCGCGCTCTATCTGGCCTGTGGTCTGGACGGCGCCACCGACGAGGAGAGCCTGCTGGGCCTTATCGAGATTCCCGCCTCGATGAACCGCGTGGTCGAGATCCCCTCGCCCACCGGCACCTACTCCTACATCTTGCTCGAGGACGTCATCCTCGCCTGCCTGGACAGCTGCTTTGGCTCCTATAAGCCGCTGGATCGTGCGCTGATCCGCGTCACCCGCAACGCCGACATCGATCCGGACGGCGAGGGCGTCGAGGAGGAAGAGGACTACCGCCAGCACATGAAGCGCATTCTCAAGAAGCGCCTGCGCCTGCAACCGGTAGTGCTCGCGGTCTCGGGGTCGCTCGAGAAGGCGACGCTCAAGACCATCCGCAAGGCGCTCGAGCTTTCGCGTCGCTCGGTCTTTACCTGCGATATCCCGCTCAACCTGGGCTACGTCTTTGGCATTGAGGGCAAGATTCCCGAGCACCTGCGCAACGAGCTGCTCTTTACGCCGTTTAAGCCGCAGCCCAACCCCACCATCGATATGACCCGCTCCATCCGCGAACAGGTGCTGCAGGGCGACAAGCTGCTCTTTTATCCCTACGAGGCCATGAACCCCTTCCTGGATCTGGTGCACGAGGCCGCCTACGACCCCGAGTGCATCTCTTTGCGCATCACGCTCTACCGCGTGGCCAAGCAGAGCCGCCTGTGCGAGTCGCTGATCGATGCTGCCGAGAACGGCAAAGAGGTCACGGTGCTCATGGAACTTCGTGCCCGCTTTGACGAGCAGAACAACATCGAGTGGGCCGAGCGTCTGGAAGAGGCGGGCTGCACCGTCATCTATGGTTCCGAGGGCTTTAAATGCCACTCAAAGATCTGCCAGCTCACCTATCGCGAGGGCATGGCGCTCACCCGCCTCACGCTTTTGGGCACCGGCAACTTTAACGAGAAGACGGCCAAACTCTACAGCGACTTTATGCTCATGACAGCCCATCCCGGCATCGGTGAAGACGCCAACCTGTTCTTCCGCAATCTGTCGCTGGGCAACCTGCGCGGCGACTACCGCTTCCTGGGTGTGGCGCCCGTCGGACTGAAACCGCTCATCATGCGCGGGCTTGACCGCGAGATCCAGCGCGCCCTTGCCGGCGAGCCCGCCCGCGTGTTCTTTAAGCTCAACTCGCTGACCGACCGCGAGGTTATCGACAAGATCGCCGAGGCATCGTGTGCCGGCGTGCGCGTAGACATGATCATCCGCGGCATCTCGTGCCTCAAGCCCGGTGTTCCGGGCAAGACCGAGAACGTGCATGTCCGCTCCATCGTCGGACGCTTTTTGGAGCACGCGCGCGTCTATGCTTTCGGCGTGGACTCGGACATGATTTACCTGAGCTCGGCAGACATGATGACGCGCAACACCGAGCACCGCGTGGAGATCGCCTTCCCCGTGCTCGACCCCACCTGCCGCGCCCTAGTGCACGAGTACATGGGCATGCAGCTGCGGGACAACGTGAAGGCCCGCAGCCTCACGAGCGACGGCACCTGGGTCCCCGTGGAACGTGCAGAGGGTGAGAAACCCTTCAACTCGCAGGAAGCTCTACTGGAGCGTGCCTATCGCAACGCCGAGGCCGCCGCGCAGCAGCGTGCGCAGGAGAAGGAACGTGTGGCCGAGGAGGCCATTCAGGCCGAGGTTGAACACGGGGCAGCTGCCAAACCGGAAGCGGTTGCAGCTCCCCCGGTGAA
>UQJA01000041.1 GCA_900541285.1 uncultured Collinsella sp. | reverse complement strand
AGGCATGACCAGAAGGTCTATGCCTTGCCTTTTTCATGCCAACTTGTTCGCCCTGGGCGGCGCTCGCTGGCGTTGCCGAAACATCGACGTTCCCATAGTCCAAATCTGCAAAAAAGGGATGCCAAAAAGGGACAGGTTTATTTTGGTCGGTTTTATCTGGGCAAACGTGGTCGTCTATCGCAATGCAGTCGTTGAGGACGTTCTTGCTTGACTAGTCGTTTAAGAACGTCCCCAACGACTACATAGCATGAGAGTGGATAATCTCCCGGTTCGAGCCTGCATCCAAGCTTAAAGTGGGAGATTATCCACTCTCGTTTCGTTTGTTGATTTCGATGCCTACATTTGTAGGAACAGTTCGTGGAGGCGCGTGTCGTCGTCGAGCTCGGGGTGGAAGGTGACACCGAGCTGATTGTCTTGACGGGCGGCGACGATGCGGCCGTCGACTTCGGCCAGGGCCTTGGCATTGCCGTGCACTTCGACAATGCGGGGTGCACGGATAAATGTTAATAGCACTTCACCGTCGATGCCGGCTACCTGCCCCTTGGTTCGAAAGCTGCCGAGCTGCCTGCCGTAGGCATTGCGCTCGACAAGTACATCCATGGTTGCCAAACGCGGCGTGCCCTTATCGTCGTGGGCGGCAAGGTCGTGAGCCAGTAGAATCAGGCCGGCGCAGGTGCCCAGGACGGGCATGCCTTCAGCGATACGGGCACGAAGCTCCTCGAGCATGCCCAACTCATCAAGCAGCTTCCCTTGAACGGTAGACTCGCCGCCGGGAAGTACCAGACGGTCAAAGTCCTGCTTCAAATCAGCCGCCTGCCTCAGCTCAATACAACGTGCGCCCAGCTCGGATAGCCTTGCCTCGTGCTCGGCAAAAGCGCCTTGGACCGCCAGCACGGCGACCGTTTGGTCTGCATAATCGCTCATGTGCGATCCCTTCTGCTGGACTAGCGCCCGCGCTCCTCCATGATAATCTCGATCTCGTCGGCGTTGATGCCCACCATGGCCTCGCCCAGGTCCTCCGAAAGCTCGGCGATGAGCTTGGCATCGGTGAAGTTTGCCACGGCCTTGACGATGGCGGCGGCGCGCTTGGCGGGGTCGCCGCTCTTAAAGATGCCCGAGCCGACAAAGACGCCCTCGGCACCCAGCTGCATCATCAGCGCGGCGTCGGCGGGGGTCGCTACGCCGCCAGCGGCAAAGTTCACGACGGGAAGCTTACCCGTGGCATGGACCTCGCGCACCAGCTCGACCGGAACCTGCAGTTGCTTGGCTGCCTCAAAGAGCTCGTCGTCGCGCAGGGCAACTACGTCGCGGATCTGCTTTTGGATTTTGCGCATGTGACGCACGGCCTGAACGACGTCGCCCGTACCCGGCTCACCCTTGGTGCGAATCATCGTGGCGCCTTCGGCAACACGGCGCAGCGCCTCGCCCAGATCACGGGCGCCGCAGACAAACGGCACGTCAAACTGGGTCTTGTCGATGTGATAGACGTCATCGGCAGGGGAGAGAACCTCGGACTCGTCGATGTAATCGATCTCGATGGCCTGCAGGACCTGCGCCTCGACGATGTGACCGATGCGGCACTTGGCCATAACAGGGATGGAGACGGCCTCTTGGATGCCCTTGATCATCTTGGGGTCGCTCATGCGTGAGACGCCGCCTGCAGCACGGATGTCGGCCGGGATGCGCTCGAGAGCCATGACGGCGCAAGCGCCTGCCTCCTCGGCGATGCGTGCCTGCTCGGGCGTGGTGACGTCCATGATGACGCCGCCCTTGAGCATCTGCGCGAGCTCGCGGTTGAGTTTGACGCGATTGGCCTTGCTGGTCTGTTCTGCCATGGTTGCTCCCTTGGTTGGCATGTGCATTGCTTGACGGAACATCCTATCGGGGAGCTGGGTATGGCGAAATACTCAGTTTTCTAGATAATAACAAGGTCAGACTAATGCCAGATTGAATGACTTAATAAGGTCAGGTGACAAACTCATGCTTGACTACAATTTGGAACAACGCGGCGAGGCATCGCTTTATGAGTATGTTTACCAGCAAATTCGAGATGATATCGTTGCTGGACGTATTGCGGCGGGGGAGCATCTGCCGTCTAAGCGCGCCTTTGCCAGTCATCTGGGAATCAGTGTCATTACCATCGAGAATGCATATAGCCAGCTACTTGCCGAGGGCTATATTTGTTCAAAGCCGCGGCGTGGCTACTACGCTTGCGAGCTTCCGGATGCACCGGTTTTGGCTTTGGCTGCGGAGGGTATCGACCGAGATGCCGTTTCTGTGGGTCCCAACGCGCATGATGTCAACGGACGGACCGAGCAATTCGCCCCGCTCTCTCCTTCCGCTTTGGAGGCGGCGCGGCTTTGGCAAAGCGCACTGCGGGCGACGCTGGCATCCGAAGACGAACGCGAAATCTTTTCGACCGCGCCGGCACAGGGCACCGCGCGGCTACGACGCGCTATCGCTCATCATCTGCGTGGGACGAGGGGCATGAATGTCGATCCCGACAACATCGTTATCGGTGCGGGCGCCCAGCTGCTCGATACCATGTTGGTTCAGTTGCTTGGCGCGGACAAGGTGTATGCCGTTGAGGACCCGGGGTATTTGCGCCTGACGCGCATCTATCAGGCTATGGGCTGCAAAGTTCGACATATCCCGTTGGATGATGAGGGCGTGGACTTGAGCACTTTGCAGAAAAGCGGGACCGATGTCCTTCACCTGATGCCGTCCCATCAGTATCCGACCGGCTTTGTGACGAGCATTGCGCGTCGCTACGCGCTGCTCAGCTGGGCCGCCGAGCGACCAGGCCGGTATCTCATCGAGGATGACTTTGATTGTGAGTTTCGCCTTGCCGGCAAGCCGATTCCCGCGCTCGCATCAATCGATGCCGCTCAGTCGGTTATCTACACCAACACGTTTTCGAAGAGCCTGTCATCGGCGTTGCGTCTAGCGTACATGGTGTTGCCCGATGAGCTAATGGAGCGGTTTAGGCGCAACCTTGGTTTTTATGCCTCGTCGGTGAGTTCTGTTGACCAGGTTGCTTTGGCTCGTTTACTGGAATCGGGTGATTACGAGCGACATGTGAACCGCGTGCGCGTGCGCGCTCGCGAGGCACGCGATGGCCTGGCGGCGCTTGTGCGGAAGGCGTTTCCGGCGGGGGAGGTCTCGATCGAACATGCGGACGCGGGCCTTTACTGTGCCGTTGTCCTGGCCGAGGACAAGGCGGGGGAGGGTTTCGCGAAGGCTCTCGCTGACGCTCGTATTTCCTATGTCAATATCGCCGATTGCCTGTGGACGGGTGATCGGGCATCGACTAAGAACGCTCCATCTCGCGTCCTCATACAATACGACGACCTGAGCCCTCAGTCGCTCATCGTTCTTCAAGAACAGCTGCAATAAGCCAACGAAAAAGGCCCGAACCAATACGGTTCGGGCCTTATCGTGCTAGAGAATGTCTCTCAGGCGATTGGCTTAGCCGAAGTAGCGCTTGAGCAGGCCGGCGAAAGCCTTGCCGTGGCGGGCCTCGTCGCGAGCCATCTCGTGCACGGTGTCGTGGATGGCATCGAGGCCGGCGGCCTTGGCACGCTTGGCAAGATCGGTCTTGCCGGCGGTGGCGCCGTTCTCGGCCTCAACGCGCATCTCGAGGTTCTTCTTGGTGGAGTCGGTCACGACCTCGCCCAGGAGCTCAGCGAACTTGGCGGCGTGCTCGGCCTCCTCGTGGGCAGCCTTCTCCCAGTACAGGCCGATCTCGGGATAGCCCTCGCGATGGGCGACGCGAGCCATGGCCAGGTACATACCGACCTCAGAGCACTCGCCCTCAAAGTTGGCGCGCAGGTCGGCAACGATGTCCTCGGAGACGCCCTCCATCTTGGCGACGCCCACGACGTGCTCGGCAGCCCACTCGAGCTGACCCTCCTCCTGCTTCAAGAAACGAGAACCGGGAACGCCGCACTGGGGGCACTTGAAGTCCTCGGGCAGCTGGTCGCCGTCGAACTCTTCCACATAACCGCAAACGGGGCAAACAAACTTCATGATTCGATCCTTTCGATCGATGGCGATGGGGCGCTTGTCCGGTCCCGTAAGGGCCCTCTCCGGACGTGCGTCTTGACGGGTTCTATTATCCATAAATGCAACCAAATGTGAAGCCTATTAGGAATGATTTTTAATAAAACAATTTTGAGATATGAAGATGTTGATTGATTAACGATTGGCAGGCCGCCTTTGACCGCCGCTGAGTACAATCGGTCGAGCAAATGTTGACCAATCAACAAATGAAGGAGTTTCCTTTATGCATCTAGCCCGTCGTGCCTGGTGCCGAACATATCAGACGGTTTTTCGCATTGCATTGCCGATCCTGCCCTATACCGAGCCGCGCATTTTGGAGCATGCCGAGGATGTGCCCGCGGTGCTTCAAAAGCGCTCGATCCAGAAGGTCCTTATCGTGACGGACCCTAGTATTGCACGTTTGGGGCTCACGGCATCACTCGAGCGTGCGCTTACGGCTCAGGGGGTTGGCGTTGCGGTCTATGCCGAAACGCGTGCGAACCCCACGGTCTCGAATGTGGAGGAGGCAGCGTCCCTGTATCGAGAGAGCGCCTGCCAGGCCATTATCGGTTTTGGCGGAGGATCGGCCATGGACTGCGCCAAGGGCGTGGGTGCACGCATCACGCAGCCAAGCAAGCCCATCAACAAGATGCGCGGCCTGCTGCGGATTCATCGTCGCCTGCCGCTGCTTATCGCCGTTCCCACTACGGCAGGCACGGGAAGCGAGGTCACGCTCGCGGCGGTTATCACCGATGACGAGACGCACTACAAGTACCCCATTAACGACTTTGTGCTTATCCCGCGCTTTGCGGTGCACGACCCCGAGTTTACGCGCGGTCTGCCCGCCTCCATTACGGGGCAGACGGGTATGGACGCCCTGACGCATGCCGTCGAGGCCTTTATCGGGCGAAGCACCACGCCCTATACGCGTAAGATGGCGCGACAGGCGGTGCAGCTCATCCACGACAATTTGCTCGAGGCCTATGAGCATGGCGACGACATGCGTGCGCGTCGCAATATGCTTTCGGCGGCGTATAAGGCGGGCGTTGCGTTTACCCGCTCCTATGTTGGATACGTTCACGCCATCGCACACAGCTTGGGTGGGCGTTACGGGATTCCGCACGGCTTGGCCAACGCTATCATCCTGCCGCATATGCTTCGCGCCTATGGTGACGCCGCCGCCCCCAAGCTTGCCGATCGGGCATTGCGCCGGCTACCGCGCAGGACAGTCTTGCGGCCGAGGCCTTTATCGATTGGGTCGACCGCATGAACGAGGCCCTGGGAATCCCCAAATATGTCTCGGGTATTCGCCGCTCCGATATTCCGCAAATGGCGGCCCATGCCGATGCCGAGGCCAATCCGCTATACCCCGTTCCACTTTTGATGGACCGTTTGGAGCTCGAGCGTATGTACGAGGTCGTCGCGGGTGGTATGTTTGAGGACGAGAACTAGGAGGTTGCCATGAACACCGAGGAAATTGCGCGCATCGTCGGCGATCAGCGCACCTACTTTAAGACGCACGCCACGTTTGATGTCGATGCTCGGCGTCGTGCGCTCGTGAGTTTACGCGATGCGGTACGGGCCCACGAGGCCGATATCGCCCATGCGCTCAAGACCGATTTGGGAAAGTCGCATGACGAGGCCTATATGTGCGAGATCGGCACGTCGCTTTCCGAGATTCGACATCAGATTGCGCATGTGGCTCGATGGAGTCGCCCGCGTCTGCGTCCGTGTGACCTCGCCAACGCCGTGAGTGTGTGCAAGACGCAGGCCGTGCCCTATGGCGTCACACTCATCATGGCTCCGTGGAACTACCCGTTTTTGCTGACGCTCGAGCCACTCGCCGGCGCCCTTGCCGCGGGCAATACCGTGGTCATCAAGCCGAGCGCATATGCTCCGGCATCGAGCGCGGTGCTCAAGCAAATCTGTGAAGAGGCATTTGATTCGCGCCTGGTGACGGTTGTCGAGGGCGGGCGCGCCGAGAACGAAGCGCTGCTCGATGAGCACTGGGACAAGATCTTCTTTACCGGTAGCGTTCCGGTCGGCAAGCTCGTCATGGAGCGTGCAAGTAAAAACCTTACGCCCGTGACGCTTGAGCTGGGCGGAAAGAGTCCCTGCATCGTGGATGCGACGGCAAACCTGAAGGTCGCGGCGCGGCGTATCGCCTTTGGTAAATGGCTCAACGTGGGGCAAACCTGTGTAGCGCCCGACTACCTGCTGGTCGATGCGCGCGTGCACGACGAGCTGCTGGACCTTATCAAGGAGGAGGCCCGCCGTATGTTTGGCGAGCATCCGCTCGATAACGAGGATTACGGGCATATCGTCAACGCCAAGCATTTTGCGCGCGTACGCGGGCTGATCGACCCCGATAAGGTTGTGCTTGGAGGCACGGCGCGCGAGTCGTCGCTCAAGATCGAGCCGACGATTTTGGACGGCGTGACCCCCGATGACGCCGTGATGCAGGAGGAGATCTTCGGCCCCATTTTGCCGGTGCTGACGTTTGAGAGCCTAGACGAGGCCGAGACGTTTATTACAGATCGTCCGACGCCGCTGGCTCTGTATATCTTTAGCCAGGATCGCGCAGTTCAGCAGCGCTTTGTGCGTTACGTGCCCTTTGGCGGCGGCTGTGTCAACGACACGATCATGCACTTGGCTACGAGCCATATGGGCTTTGGCGGCATGGGCGCGAGCGGTATGGGGCAGTACCATGGACACGAGAGCTTCGATACGTTTAGCCACAAGAAGAGCATCGTGAACAAGGCAACGTGGTTGGACGTGCCATTCCGCTATGCTCCTTACGCAAGCTGGAAGCACAAGTTCGTGCGCATGTTTGTGCATTAGAATCAGATGGTGTAGCGACAAACGGTCGAAAAGGCGCGGGTGGGGCGAATTTGTGTCCGCACGGGCCCGTAAGCTTCTCAGTACGGTTAAGCGCCGATTTATCCTGCTGTTAGAGGAGCTGCTATGTACGAGCCTTCACGTGTTCTTCTGTCGTTTCACATCGCAGGATTTCAATATGCCGACGGCGCTTTGGTCCTGGGCGATCTTAAGGTCGGCGATAAGCTGACGCTGTGTGCCGAGCGCGATAATCCCCATGACCCCGAGGCGGTTGCGATCTATTACGGCAACACCAAGCTTGGGTATGTTCCGGGAAACGAGGTCGGCCCGCTGTCCTTGATGATGTATTACGGCCACGAGGACGTATTTGAGGCCCGCGTGCAACAGGTTGCTCCCGAACGCAGCCCGTGGCATCAGGTGCGCGTTGGACTCTACGTGGTGGATGCTCGCTAATCGGTAAGGGAGGCGGCCATGTTTGATAACGATGATCTGTTCGATCTGACAGACGATCCGTTTGAGTGGGATCTGCTACTCGATGACGATGAGTTGGAGCAGGATCGTAAGAAGCGGCAGGGCAAGAACGCCCAGAGTGATGCGTCGAAAAAGAAAGACAAACGCCGCCGCGGACTGTTCGGCGGGCTCTTTGGATAACCGCCACATCGCTGCGTCTGTATACTTAGCACGAGTTGAACACGTTGCGAAATGAGGACAGAGACGATGATGTGGTTTACCGCCGACCTGCACCTGGGCGATACGAATATCTTGCACGACATGGATCGGCCGTTTGGCTCGGTCGAGGAGATGAATCGCAAGGTCATCGATGCCATCAATGAGTGCGTGGCTGCGGATGACCGCCTCTATATTTTGGGTGACTTTACCTATCATTTGCCCCTGGCGGAGGCGGTGCGCCTGCGCGAGCGTATCGAATGCCAGAACGTGACGCTCATCCGTGGTAACCATGACGGCGACTGGGAAGATCCCGACGTACCGCAGATTTGGGAAGACGTGCGCGATTACCTGGAGATTGCTCCCGGCTATGCCAAGGGCCATCGTCTGGTTATGAGCCACTACCCCATGCTCAGCTGGAACGGCAAGGCACGTGGCGCCATTATGCTGCATGGGCATATCCACAGCAGGGGTGACCGCACCAACGCACGCAACCGCGATCGCGAGCGTCCCATTTATCGCTACGATGTGGGCCTCGACGCCAACGACTACAAGCCCGTAAGCCGAGACCAGATCCTGAATTTCTTTGGACTGTAGCTCGCAAACCGCCACGAAGGGGACAGGCACCTTTGTGGCGGTTCTGGCGCCGTTGCCATTCTGGCAGCGGCGCCTATTTTGTCCGCGCGGCGCGGTAGAGTGTAGGCGGTTGAAATTTGCGTCCATTGAGGAGCTGCTATGAACGAGATCAAGTGCCCGCATTGCGGCGAAGTTTTTAAGGTCGATGCGTCCGGCTATGCGGATATCGTCAAGCAAGTGCGCGATGCTGAGTTCTCGCGTGACCTGGATGAGCGCGTAGCGGCGGCTCGACGCGAGGGCGAGCAGGCGCTGGAGCTTGAGCGCTCGCGTTCGTCAGCCGCTTTGCAGGAGGCAGAGTCTCAGCGCAACGCTCAGCTTGTCGAGCAGAAGAATGCTGCAGCTCAGCAGCTGGCACAAGAGGTTGCCAAGCGCGATGCTGAGCTTGCCGAGCTGCGCGCCAAGCTCGAGGGCGCTGCCACAGAGCGCGAGAGTGCAAGCCAGCGTGCGGCGGTTGAGGCCCGCGCCGATGCTCAAAAGGAGAATGCCGAGCTGCAGCGCGAGATCGACAACCTGCGTGCGCAGTTGGGGCGCAAAGATGATGAAGCCAGGCTTGCCGAGGCGGCGGCACGTAATGCTGCTCAAAACGATTTAGCTGCACGTGATGCTCAGATTGCCGAGCTGCAGGCCAGGCTTGCCGCGGCGGACAAGGCCCAGGAGATGGCGCTTGCTGCTGCTGCGGCCGAGTCGCAGCGTGAGCTCGAGGCCGCTCGCAGCGAGGCCGAGCGCACGCTTGCTGACTATCGCGCGCAGGTACAAGAGAAGTTTTCCGTCGCAAAGGCTCAGTCCGAGCAGGAAGCCGAGGGTCTGCGTGCTCAGCTGCGCGAACAGGAACTGACGGCCAAAATGAACCTATCGGAGGCGGTTGCCGCAGCAGAGCGTGAGCGTGACGAAGCGCGTGCCAAGCTGACGAGCGAGCTGGCGGTGCGCGATTCTCGCGAGGAGCAAGCCAAGGCGGCACACGAGCTCGAGCTTGCGCAGGCCAAGCGCGCGAGCGATGACCTGATTCGCTACAAGGATGAAGAGATTGAGCGCCTTAAGGACATGAAGGTCCGCCTGTCCACCAAGATGGTGGGCGAGTCGCTCGAGCAGCACTGCGAGACCGAGTTCAACCGTCTGCGCATGACGGCGTTTCCCAACGCGTACTTCGAGAAAGATAACGATGCGTCCGAGGGTACCAAAGGCGACTTTATCTTCCGCGAGTGCGACGCAAGCGGTAACGAGGTCATTTCGATTATGTTCGAGATGAAAAACGAGAACGACGAGACCACGACCAAGCATAAAAACGAGGACTTCTTTAAGAAACTCGATCACGATCGCCGCCAAAAAGGCTGTGAGTACGCGGTGCTCTGCACGCTGCTCGAGCCCGAGAGCGAGCTCTATAACGCAGGGATAGTCGACGTGAGCTATCGCTACGAGAAGATGTACGTGATCCGCCCGCAGTTTTTCATTCCCATGATTACGCTTCTTCGCAACGCCGCCATGGGTTCGCTGCGCTATAAGCAGGAGCTAGCGGAGTACAAACAGCAGAATATCGACGTTACGAACTTCGAAGCCAAGATGGAAAAGTTCAAGAATGATTTCGGTCGCAACTACGAGATCGCGAGCCGCAAGTTCCAAACGGCGATTGATGAGATCGACAAGACGATTAGCCATCTGCAGAAAACCAAGGAGGCGTTGCTGTCCTCCGAGAACAATCTGCGCCTAGCCAACAAGAAGGCCGACGATCTTACCATTCGCAAGCTCACGTGGGGCAACAAGACCATGAAGGCGGCGTTTGACGAGGCGCGCGGGGCTGCGTCAGAGACAAACGATGAGCCAGCCGAGGCGGATTCGTATGAGATCGAGGATGCCGAGTAAGGTATAGCGGATAGTGCAAAAGCGGGGCCGCTGGCGAAATTGCCAACGGCCCCGCTTCGTTTCGTTTCGGTACGTTCGGCTAGTCCTCGAGCAGGTCCTCGATAAAGCCGACGCGGTAGTTTTTGAAGATGACCTCGCCGCCGTCTTGCGTGGCGTCCAGATCGACATCGCCCATGATGCCAAAATCGTGGTCGCCATCCTCGTCGGCAAAGATCTGGTGCACGTGCCATACGTGCGCGGTCTTCTCGTCGGACTCGTCAATGGAAAACATCGCGGCGCTGCGGGCATCTCCGTCGGTGAGGATTTCCTCGTGCTGCTCGTGGTAAGCGTCGAGTGCTTTTTGCCAGCGGATCTCGCTCATGCCCCAGTCGTCGTCGAGCTCGCCCAGGTCGCGAACATGCTCGCGGGCGGCAAGGGTCACGCGGCGGAAGAGCGCGTTGCGCACCAGCAGGGTGCAGCCACGGCGGTCTGCCACGACTTCGTCGATGCCCTGCGGCGGTGCGGCATCGAGGGCTGCCGGGTTGCCGGCGTTCTCCCACTCATCCACCAGGCTCGAGTCCACCGAGCGCACCACAAAGCCCAGCCACGAGATAATGTCGCGCAGGCGCTCGTCGCGCTTCTCAATGGGTACGGTGCGGTCGAGCGAACGGTAAGCCTCTGCCAGGTAGCGCAGCAAAATGCCCTCGGAGCGGGCGATGCCGAGCTTTTGAATGTAGCCCTTAAAATCGCTCGCGCTTTCCAGCATATCGCGCAGGACGCTCTTGGGAGAGAGCTGGTAGTCGTTTGCCCAGGGCACTTCCTGGCAGTACTTGTCAAAGGCGGCATCGAGCAAATCCTCGAGCGGCTTTTCGTACGTGACGTCTTGAATGCGCTCCAAGCGCTCCTCATACTCGATGCCGTCGGCCTTCATTTCGGCCATAGCGCGATCGCGTGCGGCGCGCTCCTGTGCGCGCAGCACCTGCTTGGGATCCTCGAGCGTTGCCTCGACCATTGAGATTAGATCCATGGTATAGGTCTCGCTCTCGGGATCGAGCAGCTCCAATGCGGCAAGCAAGAACGGCGAGAGCGGCTGATCGAGCGCGAAGTCCTCGGGCAGATCGACCGTCAGCGCATAGTCGATGTCTGGTGCGGCGTCAGTCGGGGCGTCGGGTGCGGGCGGCACCTCGGTGCGAACGACGACGCCGGAATCGATGAGCGTGGCGAAGATTTCGTCGGCGCGAACCTCGAGCTTGGCCTTTTCCTCGGGGGTCTGCAAGCTCGTCTCGATGAGGTCGTGTACGCGGGCTCGGGCATCGCCGCCCTGCTCGACCACGCTAATCACCATGGAGTGTGTGATGCGCAGGCGCGGCTTGAGCGTCTCGGGCTGCGTCTCGATCAGGCGCTCAAAGGTCTGCTTGTTCCAGGTGACAAAGCCCTCGGGGGCCTTTTTCTTTTTAATCTTACGGAGCTTTTTGGGGTCGTCGCCCGCTTTGGCCATAAGCTTGGCATTCTCGATCTCGTGCTCGGGTGCCTCGGCAATCACCATGCCCTCGGTATCAAAGCCCGAGCGGCCGGCGCGACCGGCAATCTGGTGGAACTCGCGGGCGCGCAGACGACGCATCTTGTAGCCATCGAACTTGGTGAGCGCGGTGAGCACCACGGTGTGGATGGGTACGTTGATGCCGACGCCGAGCGTATCGGTGCCGCAGATGACGGGCAGCAGACCCTGCTGCGCCAAGCGCTCGACCAGCAGGCGATAGCGCGGCAACATGCCAGCATGGTGCACGCCGACGCCGCATCCAAGCAGGCGCTTGAGAATCTTACCAAAGGCCGTCGAGAAGCTCGTGCCCTTGGCCGCTTCCTTGATGGCCTCGCGCTGCTCCTTGCTGGCGATGCCAAAATTGGCGAGTGACTGTGCCGTCGCAAGTGCGGCATCCTGGCTAAAGTGCACGATATAGAGCGGGGCCTCGCCGCGACGCATCGCGAGCTCGACGGTGCCCTCGAGCGAGGTCGTCACGTAGTCGTAGCTCAGCGGCACGGGGCGTGGGGCATCGACGACCAAGTCACAGGTAGCGCCGGTGTGCTCCTCGAGTGAGGCGGCGATGGCGGTGACATCGCCGAGCGTGGCGCTCATGAGCATAAACTGCGTGTGGGGCAGGGTGAGCAGCGGCACCTGCCAGGCCCAGCCGCGGTCGGGGTCGGCAAAGTAGTGGAACTCGTCCATGGCGACGCAGCCCACGTCGGCGTCCTCGCCTTCGCGCAGTGCATCGTTGGCAAGGATTTCGGCCGTGCAGCAGATGACGGGCGCCTTGGTGTTGATATGCGTATCGCCGGTGATCATACCGACGTTATCGCGGCCGAGCACCTGTACCAGATCGAAAAACTTTTCACTGACCAAGGCCTTGATGGGGGCCGTGTAATAGCAACGTTTGCCCTGCGCCATGCCCATAAAGAGCATGCCCAGCGCGACGAGCGATTTACCCGATCCGGTCGGTGTGCCTAAAATGACGTGATCGCCGGCAGCCAGGTCCATGAGGGCCTCTTCTTGGTGGTCCCACAGCTCAATGCCGCGATCGCTCGTCCATTCAAAGAAGCGTTCGAAGGCTTGATCGGCCGTGAGCCATGGCTCGGGCTCGCTGCCGTCCTCGGGCTCCCACCAGGTGGGGGAGAGTGCGCCGAGCGAGCCAAACTCGGCCTCGGTTCCCGTGCCGCCCGAGAATGAGCTGGCGGCCCCGGCACCGGAAACGGTGCTGGCGGCGGTATCTGTCGTGGTCTGTGCCATGTGGTTGCTTTCTCTCGCGATTGTCCGCCAACTATTATGGCGTAGCGGCGCCGCGGGGTGCCAGCGCGCGAGAAAATGCAGGAAATGGGCGCGTGAAGCTAGTGCTCTTGCGGCAGGTGCTTCTTGCCTTTGCGGGCGCGGTTTCTAAAGTTCTCGACGGCTTCTTCCATGCCCAGAGGTACATAGGTGAGCTCATCGAGGTTATCGGGCAGGTAGCAGGCAAGGCTTTGCTCCTGCGCGCGTCCTACTGTGAGCTGGTCGTCGGTTGGCTGCGCTCCGGGCATGGCGCAAATGCCATAGACGACGGCACCCATCTCGCGCGTGCGGCGCTCATATTCGGTCTCGGGATGCTCGGGATGGTCTCGGCGGACGTTGTCGCTTACCCAAAGCGTGTCGTAGCCGGCCGCGGCAAACTGCCCCAGGGCGTAGTCGCGCAATGGCTTGCTGTCGGTGCGCAGCGTGACGGTGGCGCCGGCTGAAAAGAGCGGGCGGTAGAGAATCAAATGGTCGACATGGACGAGTCGTTTTTTGGCGTACTTGGCCTTGGGCTGCGGCGTGGGAAAGTTGATGGTGATGGCATCGAGCTCGCCTGCGGCAAACAGCTGTGGCAGCGATGTGGCGCCTCGGGGCAGGACGAGTGCGTTGGATAGCGCCTGCTCGCAGATTTTCTGCGCGGCATAGGCGATGCAGATGGGCTCCTGGTCCATGCCGACAAAGAGCGTGTCGGGCTCACGGCGAGCGCGCTCAACCAGATAGGTGCCTTTGCCGCAGCCCAGATCCAGATGAAGGTGTTCGAAGGGCTTGCTGCCAACTGGCGCGCAAGCCTCGCGCCAATCTCCGGCATAGATTTCGGGGTTCGTCTCAATCGCATCGGCGTAGCGCTCCAGGCGCTCCTCGAGCACAAAGTTCTTAGGCGTGCGAACGTGGACGGCTCCCATGAGGCTCCTTGGTCATAAGTATGGAACGTATAGCTGCGCGTTCCGTCAATGGGTTGAAAAAGGGGTGGGCATAGTTTGCCCGAAAGACGTGGTGCGGCTCGACGGCGAGTCGTCGGTGGCTACAGGCGCTTGAGAATCACATAGCGGTTGAGATCTCCGCTGCGACCGTCGGCATGGAAACGCTCAAGCTCGCGCACGGGGACCTCGCCGCTCTTGTAGAACGTACGCACGCCGCGCACCAGGTCGGTGATCTGCTGATCGTCAAAGTGATGGCAATAGCGGTAGGCGTGGCGGTCGTTTTGCCAGCCAATGAGGTGGTCACCGGCTTCAAACTGCGCGGAATCGTAACCCTCAAACGGCGGGGTGAGCTCGGCGCGGGCCTCGGCGCGAACAGCCTTGCGCGCCATGCGCTCGTCGTTCATAAACTCCCAAAAGCTGATGGCGATGATGCCGCCTGGGCGCGTCTGGCGCACCAGGGCGTCGAGCACGCGTACGCGGTACTCGCACGACGGCACGTGGTGCATAAATCCAAAGCAGACCGAGATGTCGGCGAGCGGGGCGTCGAAAAGCACGTCGGGTGTCTCGGCGGGGTTGAGCTTCATGAGGGCGTCGAGCACATCGAGTTCCTGGAAGCGCAGGTTGGGAATGCGCAGGGCGTGGCCATGTGCATCGATAGCCAAATCTTGACACGAGTCGACACCATAGAACTCAAACGGGCAACTGGCATCTGCCGAGGGGTTTGCGCCGTTGACGCCCTTGGCGGCGAGTGCGCCGCCGGCGGCAAAGTTTTCGAATCGCATATTGCCGCAGGCAAGATCGAAGACGCGGACGGGATGCTCGATCGTGGCGACGTCGAGCTGTTCGAGCGCAATGTCCATGGTGCGCACCCAGCCGGGCCACGGGGCCTGGCGCGTATCGGAAAAGGAGGCGGAGTGCTCGCGATAGAACGTATTGTTGAGCTGGATGAGCGATGAGGCGAAATCGCGGTTCACGGCGCGGGACTCCCTCCGTTGGCGGTGCGGAATAAACAGTACGACCATACTACCGTTAACGCCGCAACGGGGACAACCGAGCCGTGGGTCATTGCTTTGTTTGGACACATTTCCGCAGCTCATATGTGCCCGCAACCGCCGGTTGTCAAAAATCTCACTAGAATAGGTGGCATGCTTTTGGCGGTGGCGGATAGATTTTTAACTGTGCAAGGCGCCTTAAGAACAAAAACGGTCCGGCGGCACGGCTGGCATCACATAGGAGGAACCATGAATGTAGAAACTGCGCAGCGGCTCGCCGACCTTCGTCGCAGCAAGGGTTTTAGCCAAGAAGGGCTGGCGCGAAAGCTGGGGCTGTCGCGCCAGGCAGTCAGTAAATGGGAGCGCGCGGAGAGCTCGCCCGATACCGAGAACCTAATCTCGCTCGCCAAACTCTATGGCGTGAGCCTGGACGATCTGCTCAATCCGAGCGACGAGATCGAGGACGATATCGAGTTTGAGAACGAGGACCGCGCCCGTCAGCGCGAGGCTGCCCACTTCCGGAATGTGGCCGATGTAGATGCGGTCGACGATGTTGTAGAGCATGTTCACGAGCTGCGCGATCACCGTCGGGATCGCGA
>UQJA01000040.1 GCA_900541285.1 uncultured Collinsella sp. | reverse complement strand
ATGCGAACCTCCAGTCCGGACCGCCCCGCGGTCCAACTTTCTGTCCGCACCCCCCTTCAAGCCCCCAAACAGGAACTATTCCACCGCAACTTATGAGGACATCGAGCTGTTAGGCCGCTCTATCCCCTAGTAGTCCAGCTTCCACATGTAGCGGCGCGTCATGTAGTCCTTGTGGGTGACGGCAGAGAGTGCGCGCATATACACGTTGTTGAGAATCGGGGCAAAGATCAGGTGGTTGAAGTACTCGCTCACGCTGTCCTTGATGTCGTTGAGGCCGAGCTCCTTGGCGTCGAGCTGATAGACGCGCTCGCCACCGTACTGGTTGACGAAGCGGATGCCGCGCTCGTCGTTGCAGCGGCTGCGGCCGACGCTGATGAGCTGGAACAGCGAGGTGCGCTTGTCCAGGATCTCGAAGGGGCCGTGGAAGAAGTCGCAGGTGTTGATGGTGCAAGAGTCGATCTGCAGCATCTCCTGCACGTTGCAGATGCTAAAGACGTAGGCGGCACCAAAGAGCGGACCCTGAGCCATCACGTTGATGCAGGGCTTGTCGGCGTTTTGCTCTGCCCACTTGGCGGCGAGCGGACGGGTGTACTCGACGGCCTTGCGATAGATGGGGTCAACCAGGTCGAAGGCGGCCGTAGCGGTCTCATACTCGGCATAGCCCTCGGTCTGCTGCGTAAGCTCCATGGCAATCATGGTCACGACGGCGGAGTTGGTACGGCCCATGCAAGACTCGTCGACGGCCAGGCTGTCATACTGAATCTTGTAGTCGCAGACCTCGGTGAGGCCGGACTCGTCGACATAGATGGCGATGGTGCTGGCGCCGTGGTCCTTGGCGACCTGGGCGGCGACGATGGTCTCCTTGGTGCCGCGCATGGACACGACGACGGCCAGGGTGTTCTCGTTAACGTAGGCAGGAGTTGCGTGCACGAACTCATTGCTGGTGTAGCTGGAGCTCACGACCTGCGTGGCCTCGTGCTCCATAAAGTACTGGGCAGGATAGTTGCCGCCGTTGGATCCGCCGGCGCCAATCCACACGACGCGCTTGATGCCGCCCTTGTCTGCCTTGTCGGCCAAAACCTGGGAGACGACGTCCTTAACCTGTTCCTGAGTAGTCATCGTGCATCAGCCTTTCTTCTCGTTTGATGCTCTCGATGGCATACAAGTTACATACATGTTTTGGTTATGTCGACTAGTTGTATGCTATATTTGTCTTAGAAATTTTGCTGGTAAGGTTTTCGGTAGCTCGATACCAGCGGTTTTATTGTTGTGTTGAATACATGCTTGCTTAGATAAGCATACAAGTTAGATATAGGCTGATCGCATGAACGCTTCATCTAAAAAGAAACTGAGCCAATACGAGCGCTTGGCGGGCATGTTGCGTGACCGCATCGCCGCCGGTATCTACGCACGCGGAGACAAGCTGCCGTCCGAGATGGAACTCATGGACGAATCGGGGCTGTCGCGCAGCACCGTGCGCCATGCCCTTAAAGTGCTCGTTGATGAGGGCCTGGTGCGCACCGAGCGCGGGCGTGGCGCCTTTGTGGCCGACACGCCCGCGCTCCACGAGAACAACCTGGTGTTTTCGAGCTATACCAAGCAGGTCGAAGGCCAGGGCATGAAGCCCACCACGCGCACGGTGGACTCGGGCTTTACCAAGGCGGGCGGCAGCATAGCTAAGTTCTTTGATGCCGCCGTGGGCAGCAAGCTCGTCAAACTTGTCCGCCTGCGCTACCTGGACGATGCGCCGCTGTGCCTGGAGACCACCTATCTGCCACCAAGCTTTGAGTCGCTCATCGATCGCGATATCAACGGTTCACTCTACGCGACGCTGCGCCAAGAATTCCATCGCGCGCCGGCACAGGGGCACAAGACCTTTGAGGTGTGCTATGCCTCGCAAAACGAGGCGTTTTTGCTCAACGTTGAGCGCGGGCAGGCGCTGATCCTGATCACCGACTACGTCTACGACACCGACGGCCGACCGCTCCATGTCTCCAAGCGCATCCAGCGCACCGACCGCGCCAAATACACCGAACCCATCGGCTAACCTGCCAAAATAAACCTGTCCCTAAATGGTAGGTTTGGGGAGGTCGGGGAACCAGGTTGGCTTGGGTTGGTTGGGTGTGCGCTCGGCCAGGACCAACTCCATCCAGCACATGTCGTACCAGCGGCCGAACTTTTGGGCACAGCGGTCGAAAGCACCCACCAAGCGATATCCCATATGGGCATGGAAGTCCTGGCTGTTGTGCGTCAGGTACTCATCGTCCTTGTCGTGCGGCACGGCGATGAGGGCACACATGTTGGTGATGCCCATCGCGATCAGGCACTGCTTGAGCGCGTCATGTAGTTTGCGGCCCAGCCCGCCGTGGCGCACATCACGCGCCAGGTAGATCGACGTCTCGACCGACCAGTCGTATGCCTCGCGGCTGTTAAGCGGGCTCGCATAGGCATAGCCCACCGGACGCCCGTCCAACTCCATCACCAAATACGGATAGCGCCTGAGCGTACGCTCGATGCGCCCGGCGAACTCCTCAACGCTCGGCACCTCATATTCGCAGGTAATCGCCGTCTGGCGCACATACGGCTCATAGATGGCAAGCAACGCCGACGCGTCATCGGGCGTCGCCAGGCGAATCGTCGGCTCGGACATCTCGGTCATACAACCCTTCTCCCCCAAAAGCAAAGGCCGCCCTGCGCCAAGCTCAGGCGCAGGGCGGCCCCTTGTCATTACATCAGGCTACAGGACAGCCGCCAGCGCGTCGATGTCCTCCTGCGTCGTGGCCCAGCTGGTGCAAAAACGCACCACCGTGTGGGTATCGTCGTACTTTTCCCAGTACTCGATCGCCGCATGCTCGCGAATGCGGGCCATGTCCTCGTTGGGCAGAATCACGAACTGCTGGTTGGTCGGCGTCTCCAAGAAGAACTGGTAGCCGCGCTCGTGCAGCACGCGACGCAGCGCCTGAGCGGTCTCAATCGCCTGGCGACCAATCTCAAAATACAGGCCATCGGTAAAAAGAGCCTCGAACTGCACACCCGTCAGGCGGCCCTTGGCAAGCAGCGCGCCATGCTGCTTAATACGCGGAATGGGATGCGCCGGGGCATGCATGCCGCAGAACACCACAGCCTCGCCGCAGAGCGCGCCGCACTTGGTGCCGCCGATGTAGAACACGTCGCACAGCTGCGCCAGCTCGGGCAGGGTAATGTCGCACTCATCGGCCGCCAGCGCATAGGCCAGGCGAGCACCGTCCACAAACAGCGAAATCTCGCGCTTCTGGCACACCGCGTGAATCGCCGCGAGCTCGGCCTTGGAGTACAGCGTGCCGTACTCGGTCGATAGGCTCACGTACACGGCGCCCGGGAACACCGTATGCTCGTAGCTCTCGTTTTCGTAGAACACCTGGATATAGTCCTCCAGATCCTCGGCGTGCATCTTGCCCTCGTAGCCGGGGATGGTGAGCACCTTGTGGCCGCCAAACTCGATGGCGCCTGCCTCGTGGCAGGCGACGTGGCCAGTCTCGGCAGCAACGACGCCCTCGTAGGGCGCAAGCAGCATGTCGATCACCGTCGCGTTGGCCTGCGTGCCGCCCACCAGAAAAAACACGTCGGCATCGGGGGCCTGACAGGCCTCACGGATAAGCTGCTTGGCACGCTCGGTGTGCGCATCGGCACCGTAGCCGGGCTGCGGCTCCATATTGGTGTCGACGAGCGCCTGCAGCACTGCCGGATGTGCGCCGTGGGAATAATCGTTGTTAAACGCGAGCATGGCAATCCTCTCTTACCGGGTATCGGCCAGATGATTCAAACGGAGCTATTGTACGCCGCTGGGATAGGCAATGCGCGCGGCAAGGCATTCAAGCGCCAGTACCAGGGCAAAGCCGCAGCTCACGTCACTCAAAAAGTGCGCTCCGATCACGATGCGCCCAAAGGCGACGAGCGCCGCGATCACAGCCGCCGCCCAAAAAATCACGCGGCGACGCGACGGTTTTTCCTTAAAGGCCGCTGCGGGAAGCCCGGCGAGCATCAGGCCAATCGCCGCATGCGCGGTGTGTCCGCTCGCAAACGACTTAAAGCCGTCCTTGATTACGCCGGCCGCAATATAACTCCACTTGTCGGGGTTGCCGATCACCCACCACGGCTGAAACTCGAGTCCCTGCGTCACCTCGATCACGCGCATGCGTGGGCGCGACCACAGCGGCTTGACAATCACGTTGAGGATGATGGCCTGAGCGACCCACACGACAAGCACCATCAACGCCCAGCGCGTGAGCTCGTCGGGCTCGGTCGTGCGCGTGAGGCGATAGACGACAAGGTTAGCGGCGATGACCAGCACAAACGTCAGCACCAACTGAACCGCGATGAGTTTGCCGCCAACCCGCAGGGACGAAACGATCTCGTAGCCGGCCAGGCCAATGTTGACGAGGATGCCGAGCACGGCGAGCCATTTGCTCCCCCTGGAGTCGGGACGCACCGCGCGCACGAGCATAACGCCCGCGATGCTCGCCGTCAGCTCAAACGGCAGCTCGCCGGCGGCCTCGATAAAGCGGCCGTACATGCTGCCGATGTTGAACAGCGCGCACGAGATCTGATAATCGAAGAAGCTGCCCACGCCCAGACAAAGGCACAGGACAACCGCGATAATGGCGACATCTTTCTTGTAGATGTATCCGAACATGCTTTCCTTTCGATGGAGCCAGAGTGCCCAAATGGGGCGTTTGCAGCGTCGATCCGTTAGTCGTCGTCGCTAGCACCTAATTGCTGCAGCAGCATGAGTGCCGCCGCCACCGGGCCGGTGCCGTCGTTGGCGTCGAGACCGCGGCCCAGGCCGCTGCCCGCGCCGGCGCCCGCCTTGTAGGGCACCGACAGCTTGCGGCTCTTGGGGAAGTTCACCGCGCCATAGCGAGTCTTTAGCTCAAAGGCCACCTTCTTGGGCACGTCGACGCCCAAAAACGTGATACGCCCACCGCTGAGCGTGACGCTCTCGAGCCCCAGGCGCTCGCCACGAATGCGGATGCGTGCGCGATTGAACAGGTTGAGTCCCGCCAACGGCAGCTCGCCATGCGCGGCCTCGGTCTCTTCCTGCACCTCGTCGATGCTCTCCAGGTCCTCGGCCGCTGCGAGCTTACGGTACACGAGCACGCGCTGGTCCACCGCCGGCAGGTACTCCTCGGACAAGAAGTAGTCGGCCGGCAGGTTAATACCCACGCTCGCCGCCTCCACGCCGGCGTCGTCATCGCCGCGCGCCTCGGCTACCGCCTGGCCCAACATCTGCGTAAACAGGTCAAAGCCCACGCTCGACAAGTTGCCGTGCTGCTCGGCTCCCATAAGCGAACCGGCGCCACGGATCTCTAGGTCGCGCATGGCGATGCGCATGCCGCTGCCCAGGTCCTGGAACTCGGAAAGTGCGGTCAGGCGCGCCGTTGCCTCCTCGGTGAGCGGCAGCTCGCCGGGGAACATAAAGTACGCGTAGGCCTGCGTGGCAGAGCGGCCCACACGGCCCTTGAGCTGGTAGAGCTGCGCCAGGCCAAGGCGCTGCGAGTCCTCGATGATCAGCGTGTTGGCCGTTGCGTTGTCGATGCCGCTCTCCACGATGGTCGTGGCGATGAGCACATCGATCTTTTTGGTCGCGAACTCAATCATCACGTCCTCGACCTCGCGCGGGCTCATCTTGCCGTGTGCCACGCCCACGCGCGCCTCGGGCGCGGCCTCATGCACGCGCGCCACGGCGTCATCGATGGTCTTAACGCGGTTGGACACGTAGTACACCTGGCCGCCGCGGCCCACCTCCAGGCGAATCGCCGCGCTCACCACATCGGGGTCGTACTCCCCCACGTGCACGATCACGGGACGACGCCCGGTCGGCGGCGTGGTGATCAGGCTCATATCGCGCACGCCGCTCGTAGCCATCTGCATGGTACGCGGGATAGGCGTGGCCGAAAGCGTGAGCACGTCAATCTGCTCGCGCAGGTTCTTGAGCTGCTCCTTGTGCTGCACGCCAAAGCGTTGTTCCTCGTCAATGATCACCAGGCCCAGGTTTTTGGGGTTCACATCGGCCGAAAGCAGGCGGTGCGTGCCGATAAGCACGTCAATCGTGCCCTCGGCGAACGCCTTGAGTGCGCGCTTTTGCTGCGCCGGTGTGCGGAAGCGGCTGAGCACCTCGACCTCAAGGCCAAACGGAGCAAAGCGCTCAAAGAACGTCTCGTAGTGCTGCTGGGCCAGAATGGTCGTGGGGCAGAGCACCATGACCTGGCGGCCGGAGTCAACGCACTTAAACGCCGCGCGCAGAGCGACCTCGGTCTTGCCAAAGCCCACGTCGCCGCACAGCAGGCGGTCCATGGGCTTGGGCGCCTCCATGTCGGCCTTAATGTCGGCGATGGCCTCCAGCTGGTCGCGCGTCTCGTCGTAAGGGAAGCTCTGCTCCATCTCGATCTGCTCGGGCGTGTCGGGCGGGCAGGCGATACCGGTAATCGACGAGCGGCGCGTATACAGATCGACCAGGTCAAACGCCAGCTTTTTGGCGTTCTTGCGCGCCTTGTTGGTGGCACGCGTCCAGTCGGCGGTATTGAGCCTGGTCAGGCGCGGCTTGTCACCGTCGGGACCGACGTATCGCGTGATGCGGTCGACCTGCTCGAGCGGCACGTAGAGCTTGTCGCCGTCGGCATATTCCAGCAAAAAGTAGTCGCGCTCCTTGCCGCCCACTTCTTGGCGCGCGATCTCGCTAAAGAGTGCGATGCCGTGAGTGGCGTGCACCACGTAGTCGCCCGGCTTAAACGGGAATGTGATCTGCGTAATGTCCACCTTGCGGCGGCTGCGCGCGCGGTTGGCGTCCATGCGGGCGTTGAGGTCGGCAATCGAGAACACGGCCAGGTTGGCATCGGGCACCACCACGCCCTGCGGCAGAGCGGCATCGACAAAGGTCACGCGTCCGCGCGAGATAGTAGGCACGGCGGCGCCGGCGGCTGCCTGGGCGGCACCTGCCTCGAGCGAGCGGGCGTTGAGCGCATCGGCCTTGCGCTCGCGAATTGCAGCATGGGCATCCTGACGGGCAGCACGGTCGGCAGAATCTGCCGCCGCCACGCGCACGCGCTCGCCAATGACGCCGGCGTTTTCGGGCGCCGCGGTCAGCGATTCCTCAAAGGTTATGCCCTCGTCGCCAAAGGTGAGCTCCATCGACTCGCGCGCTCCGCGGTCGGGAATGGCAAACACGCAGGCATAGCGCTTGCCCACGACTTCCTGGATGCGCATCATAAAACGGTTGTCCGAGCCTGCGATGGCCGGCTGCTCAATCTTGAGCTCGGCCGTCACCGCACCGCCGGCACGGATGAGGCTCACATAGTTCAGGCGCTGCTGGGCACCAAAATCGAGCTGTTGGGCGCGCACGTACAGACCATCCAGGCGGTCAATCCCTGCCTCGCCGGCACGCGCCTCGATATCCTCGTAGGCGCGCAGGCAGTCGTCGAACAGCGAGCGCGGCTCGGACAAAACCACCAGCGCCTTGCCGCTCACGTGCGCCAACGGGCTTACGGTCTGGCCGTACATCACCGGCAAAAAGCGGTCGAGCTCGGGCGTGACGATACGCGCATCCACCATCTCGAGCAGCGCCGCCAGTTTGCTGTCGTCCTGGCTTGCGCGGTAGAGCGCCACGTGCATGTTGTGAACGGCCTCGTCGGTGAGCGCCAGCTCACGGCAGGGGAAGATCTCGATACTGTCCTCGTTGCCGATGGTCTGCCCCGTGGAGCTCACCATGCGGCGGATGCGGTCAATCTCGTCGCCAAAGAACTCGATGCGCACGGGCGCCTTTTCCTGTGCGGGGAACACCTCGACGGTGTCGCCGTGCACGCGGAACAGACCGGGCGCGTCGGTGGCGCCGGCATTGGTGTAGCCCATGCCCACCAGGCGCTGCGGCACCTCGTCAAAAGAAATCTCCTCGCCCACCGTAAAGGTCGTGGACTCCCAGTAGCGGCTCTCGACTGGCGGCACGCAACGCAGCAGCGCGCGGGCAGAGGCAACCATGATGCAGTTGTCGCCGCGCACGATGCGTCCCAGGGCCTCGCAGCGCTGCGCCACCACGGCGTCGTCGGGCGCCTGCTCGCGCCACGGATAGTCCTTGCGCTCGGGAAAGCGGCACACGTGCGCCAGACCCACATAGGCGGCAAGGCTGCGCGCGGCGCGATCAGCCGCATCCTCGCCGCTCACAATGTAGACCGTCGGGCGCGGACGGCGCGCAAACTGGGCGGCCGCCATAAGCGTGCGGCCCGACTGCGACACAGCCAGCGTCACGTCCTCGCCGGCATCGAGTCCGGCCTCGACGGTCTGCAGCGCCTCGGCAGTGTAGAGCTGCGCGGCTATACGGTGAATGAGCATGCTGTTCCTCCGGCATTGCAACGCCAAAAGCCCGCCGGGGCAAGCTCGGCGGGTATGCGGCGGATTTCATTGCCTGTCATGGTAGCGCATGGAGAGGACTCCGGCTCAAGAGCAAACCCAGCCCCGCAAAAAACGCCAGACGAAGATGCGTTCCGCCCTATCCCGCTACGCGCACGCTGGGGCACAAATCTGCCAGCGGACACTCGTCACACTTGGGCTTGCGGGCATCGCAGATCTCGCGACCAAAGGTGATCCACTGATGGTTGACCGACTCCCAATACTCGTGCGGCAAAATCTTGAGCAGATCCTGCTCGGTCTTGAGCGGCTCCTTGGCATGCGTCTTGGGACTCAGCATCAGGCGGTGCGCAATGCGGTTGACGTGCGTGTCCACCGCAATGCCCTCCACGATGCCATACCCCACGTTGAGCACGATGTTCGCCGTCTTGCGTCCCACGCCCGGCAGCTTCACGAGTTCCTTCATGTCGGCCGGCACCTCGCCGCCATAGTCGGCGACGATCATCTGCGCGGCCTCCACGGCGTGCTTGGCCTTGCTCTTATAAAAGCCGAGCGACTTAATGGTATCGGCCACATCGGCCACACTCGCCCCGGCCATGGCCTCGGGCGTGGGCCACTGGGCAAACAGCCGCGGCGTCACCTTGTTGACCTGCGCATCGGTCGTTTGCGCCGAGAGCAGCACCGCGATCAGCAGGCGGAAGGGATTCTCGTGGTCCAAAAAGCACTCGACCGGGCCATAGCGACGGTTGAGACGCTCGCACACCTCAACGGCGCGCTCGCGCTTGGCGGCATTGGTCTCGCGTGGCATAACGACTCCTCGGCTCAACGGCACAATAAACTTATGGGCACAATTGTCCCACGTCCGAGTCGCTTACGCCTCCAAGAATGCGCCGGTCTGACGGCTCCACAGGCTCGCGTACTCGCCACCCGCCTCGACGAGCTGCGCATGCGTGCCGTCCTCGACAATCTCGCCATCGGCCAGCACCACAATGCGGTCGAGCGCCGCCACGGTGGACAGGCGATGTGCCACCACAATGGAGGTGCGGCCGCGCATCAGGTTCTCGAGCGCCTCCTGCACCAGCGCCTCGGACTCGCTGTCCAAGGCAGACGTCGCCTCGTCGAGCACTAGAATCGGCGCGTCGGTTAGGATGGCGCGGGCGATGGCCACGCGCTGACGCTGGCCGCCCGAGAGCTTGACGCCGCGCTCACCCACCATGGTGTCAAAGCCACGGGGCAAGCGGTCGATAAACTCGGTCGCATTAGCCAAGCGAGCCGCCTCGCGGATCTGCTCGTCGGTGGCGTCGGGGCGTCCGTAGGCGATATTCTCGCGAATGGAGCGATGGAACAGCAGCGCCTCCTGCGGCACGTAGGCAACCTGGCGGCGCAGGCTCTGCTGCGTGCAGCGCGAGACGTCCTGGCCGTCCACGAGCACGCGACCGCCCTGAACATCGTCTAGGCGCAGCAGCAGCTTGGTGAGCGTCGTCTTACCCGAGCCCGATTTGCCCACCAGGCCCACGCGCTGGCCCGCCGCCACATGAAGCGTCAGGTCATCGAACACGCTCTCGCCCGCCGCAGCGTCACGGTACGCAAAGCTCAGGTGCTCAAAATCAATCGCGCCCTCGGTCACTTTGAGCTCAGGGGCGTCCGGGTCGTCTGCCACCAGACGCGGCTCGTCCAGCACGCGCGTCATCTCGGCCGCATCGCCCAAAGCGCGGTTGATGCGCTGCATCATGGAACTCACGTAGTTCAGGCGCATGGTGAGGTTATAGGTATAGGTAAAGATCATGACGAGCGAGCCGGCCGAGATGCCAAACCACGCGTTGCCGCCCGCCACGAACACACTCACCACGGCCATGGTGATGACGATAAGACCCGAAGTCGTAAAGTTGCGCTGCATCATGGCGTGCATCGAGACCGTCTCGGCATCGCGCGCGGCACGATCAGCGGCGTCGAACAGATCGCGTTCAAAGTCCTCGCGCCCGCAGGTCTTAACGGCCAAGATGTTCGTGACCGCGTCGGAGAGCACGCCCGAGAGCTTGTTCTGCGCGGCGGACGTCGCGGCCGAAAGCGGCATGATGCGCTTGTACATAAGCCAGACAAACGCGATGTAGACGACCATGATGCACACCAGGATCACGGTAAACGTCGGTACCACCGGGGCGAGTGCGGCCACGGTGCAGATGACCGAGGTGATGGTGGGGATGAGCGAATACACCGTCACGTCCACCAGCCCCGTGTAGCCGCTCATAAAACGACTCGTCTGGCTCACGAGCGATCCTCCAAAGCGGCTGGTATGGAATGTCATGGATTGGTTGGAGAGCGTGTCGAAGCATAGGCGCGCCAGGTGATAGTTGCCCGCGATCTCGAGCTTGTAGACGGTGTAGTCCTGCAACTTGGAGAGGATCTGACCCACCAGGTTAACGAGTACGAGCGCCAGGATATAGGGGCCGAAGACCTCAAACACCTGGTCACCCGCCACGGGACCGGCTTGAACGCGGTCGACAATGAGGGCCATCACATAGGTATTGGCAAACGTCAGCAAAAAGATGTAGCCCGCCGACGAGAACACCGAGAGAAAGACAATCAGCGGCTGCGTGCGCGTGACGCCCCAAAACCGCTGCAGCGTGCGACGCACGGTGGAGCGGCTGAGCGGGCTGGTGCTTCTCTGAGACATGGGCTTCCTTTCGCATCTGATTGGGCGAAACGCCATTGTTGCATACTAAAGCGCACTTCAGGCAAGTGCGACGCGAAAAGCGCCCGCGCCCCGCGCTTGCGCAGGCGCCCCGCCGTCTTGTTGCAATTAGTCCTCGTCTTCTTGGTCTGTGGGAAGGCCCGCGGGCGTGAGTCCCAAGATCTCATCGGCTTGGTCGGCGTCTTCCAGGGCGTCGATGTCCTTGAGCTTGCGCTCCATGACGTTGGTGCGCGTGGTGATGATGCCCTCGACCGTTTTGCCCGCGGTCTCGATCTGCTGCTGGGCGCGGCGCAGCGCCTTTTGATAGCGCGGCAGCTCGGCCTTGACGGCGGAGAGCACGCGCAGCACGTCGTCGGTACGTTTTTGCAACTTAAACGTCTGATAGCTCATCTGCAAGCTGTTGAGGATGGCCGCCATGGTGCTGGGACCGGCAACGTTGACGTGATAGTCGCGGCCCAGGGTCTCGATAAGCCCGGGGCGGCTGACGACCTCGGCGTACAGTCCCTCAAACGGAACGAACATGATGCCAAAGTTGGTCGTTGCCGGCACACTCAGGTACTTTTCGCAGATGTCCTTGGCCTCGCGCTTGACCATGGTGTCGAGCGTCTTGCGCGCAGCCGCCACGGTCTCCGCATCGCCCGACTCCTGCGCGTCGAGCAAGTGCTCGTACGCGTCGCCCGGAAACTTAGAGTCAATCGGCAGCAGCACGGGGTCGCCCTCGTCCACCGGCAGCTTGACGGCAAACTCAACACGCTCCGAGGCTCCGGGCCTGGTGGCAACGTTTTCCAGATACTGGTCGGGTGTGAGGATGTCCGTCAGGATCGCACCCAGCTGCACCTCGCCCAAAATACCGCGCGCCTTCACATTGCCCAGCACGCGCTTAAGATCGCCCACGCCGGTGGCGATGGATTGCATGTCGCCCAGGCCCTTGTAGACGGCTTCGAGCTGGTCGCTCACCTGCTTAAACGATGACGACAGGCGATCGTTGAGCGTGCGGGAGAGCTTCTCGTCCACCGTTGCGCGCATCTGATCGAGTTGCACGTTGTTGTCTTTGCGGATAGCACCCAGCTGGGCATCGACCGTCTCGCGCACCTTGTCCAGGCGGTGCTCGATGCCCTCGCGGTTGGCACCGAGCTGTTGGGCCGTCTCGCGGCGCAGGTCATCCATCCGGTCACCAGCTTGCGAAAACTCACGCGCGATGGTCAGGTAACGTTGCTGCTCCACGGCCGCATCTGTCGTCTGCTGCTGCGCGATGGCATTGGCCGTGCGGCGAGTTTCGGCCAGCGCGACGTTCAGGGCATCGAGCGCGTTGTTGGCCTGCTCGAGTGCTGCCAGCGTTTCCGCGCTACTGTCGCCACGCTCCCGCAACTCGGCACGCAGGCTCTTGAGCTGGAGGGCGCAAGCCACAGCAACCCCCACCGCCACCAAGGCGATCACAACAAGCACAATATCAATAGCAGACATAAACTCCGCCCAACAAACCCAATCGAGCACCAATCAAAACCGCGATCAATCTTACCCCGCCATACGCACCGGGCGCCCGGCCCCTTCTTGGGCGCCCCTCTCCTCCGCATATTCCATAATGCGGCGCGCCGTCTCCCTGCTCACCTTTGAGTCATCACCGGCTAAATATGCGTACACGTTTCCCTTATTCAGATTCAAATCGCGGCAGAGACCGTAGCGCGTTACACCCGATTCCTCTAGCGCTCCCAACGTTCTTTTTCGCATCAGGGCGTTGATTCTTCTGTCCGCCACTGGCTTTTCCTTCACCGCTCTATACGCACGCCAAACGTTGGCATAACGATTAGGAAGTTTGTCCTCGGCGCATAGAGATGCCAGGCTACCCGTTTGGGCGTACAAGGACAAAACGCCTCGGTAACCCTCTTCCATCCACGAACCCTCGGATAAGCCCAGAACGTATTCGGCTTTACCCTGTGCCAAAGCGAGCAAAAACAGGGGCTCCGCCACGCGCGGCGCAACCGTCGTCGCTTGCTTAACCAGTTTTCTAAAACTGAGCGACTGCTGTCCGGATAGCTCTCGGCAATAGCCTTTTAAGAATCCCTCAAAGGTCAGATTCAACCGAGCACCTCCTTTTTGTATTGGCTGTATGCGCAGACCATCTCTTGATAACTCCGCTCCGAAGGCGACGACGCCAGCGCCTCGCCCTCGTCGAATATAAGCCGTTCGAGCAGTCCCCAATCAAGTCGGTCGACGAATGCCTGGCTATGAAGATCGATGATGTCGTTCGGACGACAGGCATAGAGCTTCATTACCGCCAGGTCCTCCAAGGATGGCGTAAAGTACCTGATAAAGCGCGCCCCAATATCCAAGGGAATCAAACGATCTTCGTAATTGAACGGCATCTGATTACAATATGCCACCGCCATACCATTCACCTCGGGGTATCGAGCTATGATCTCGCGGAGGCACCTATCTGCCTCAAACACATCAATGTCATGTGTAACCGAACGATTCGTCACATCGTTTAGCATGAAGGCGCTTCCTCCCACCAATACAACGTTCGGCCTGTCGTCTCTTGGACCTATTTCCAGCTCCGCCTCTTCGTCAATGCCCAAAAGAGTCTGCTCTAAATCCTGCTTATACATAGCAAATCCTATTATTATTTATCTTCAATAATACTATTCAGTCGCACGACAGGACCCACAGGATGCAAGAATTCTGCTCGTGGCGATAATTCGTACACCCTGGAAGTCCTAATGTGACAAACGCTAACTCTCCCAGCCGGCGCGGATGGTTGTTGCGACATCGCCTAGGCGCTGGCCCAGGGCCGCTAGATGCTGGAGCACCTCATTGGGCGAGGCACCGTTGAGAATGCACGTGAGGGCATATGAGGCCAAGAAGATTGCCGCAAGTCCTAGCGGAATGAGCACGATCATCGCCAATGTGCGCAGGCGCTGGCCCACGCGGCGACGACGCGCACGACGCTTGTCGAACGCGAGCTCCTGCGCATATGAATCTTGCTGTACGGAATAGGCCTCTGGTGCCGATTCGCACCCGGGCACAGCTGCGGGTACAGCAGCGGGCACGACATTCTGCGCAAAGGGCTGGACTGCCGCCCCTTGCATTTGCATCTCCATGAGTCGTTGCTGCTGACGCAGCATGCGCTCGGCTTGTTGCTGCGGAGTCTCAAGAAACAGATCCATGCTGGCCTCCAAAATCGGAGCATTCGACGCTTACGACCAGCATCCCGCACCGCCATGACCGCGACAACGCAATCGCCGGCAATAGCCACAAAGTTTCTTTTGCTCAAAAGCTGTCGAAAAGCTCAACAACTCCCCTACCAGCACTTTCTCTGAGCTTTTTTCGCCATCAATCTTTTGGACTTCCGCCTTTACGCCAACTGACCAAAATCTAACCAAAAGCTTGACGAAAAATGTGGAAACAGGGACCCATACAAAAACGTGCCGCCCCAAAAAGGGGCGGCACACAATCTTTAATATCAGCTTTTCTGTAGCGAGCATGCGACGACTCAACGCCGGAGCGCAGGGCGGGGAAACCTTTGCCTCATGCGACCCTGCGAAGCCGTGAGCGAGAGGGAAAGGTGTCCCCGCCCTGCGCTCCGTGGTCGATGAGGACAGACTACATGCCCGCGAGACCGCGGGCGGCGGTGGCGCATATAAACGCCAAGGCTAGAATCACGAGCGAGCCCGCAATGTCTGCCAGCACGCCCATTGCACGACGCTCAGACAGCCAGCTCTCAAAGTGCGGGGCAACGTTGCGCCAAACACGCCACAGCAAGATGCCCATACCGATGACGCCCGGGATATTGAGCAGTAGGATCTCGGAGCACAAAAGACCGATCAGGTTGCCGGCGGCAAAACCAGCGTCGCCCTCGCAGTATTTGCGATAAATCATGTACAACATGTACGCCACAAACGGCTGCAGGCACGCAGAGATAAACGTAACCACCATCGAGGGGTCCTGAGATAAGACATCGGTGAGTTTATCGACACTCGTGGCATCTTTCGAAGCCAAGAACAAGCCAATGACCACCACGGGCACCACGCCCAAGATAACCTCGACCAGAGTAAACAACTTAGCAGTCAGATCCTCGCTAGCCGTATTGAGGTGAGGCGCCCACTCAGGATGAGCATGCGCGCCGACCTTCTTGTCCTTCTCGGCACGATCGGCCTTTTTACCCTCGGCAACCCGACGACCAGGATCCTTGCGAGTCCCCGCCGCAGCAACCCGAGCCCGAGACTTCTTACCCATAACCAACACCTCACAAGAGGAAACGAATAGCCAACGCTACCCAGTGTACCCTCTAAGCAACGTCACCGCCCCAACCGGCCCCCACAAAAACGTGCCGCCCCATAAGGGGCGGCACACAAACTTTTTTATCAGCTTTTCTGTAGCGAGCACGCGACGACCCAAAGCGGGCCGGGAGGGCCGGACTACCTTCCCTCAACGCGACCCTG
>UQJA01000039.1 GCA_900541285.1 uncultured Collinsella sp. | reverse complement strand
GGGGTCGACGCCGTTAAGGCATTGACCCCTTAAACTGAGTAACGGCGCTGCCCAGCCAACCAAAACTTGGGCTGCCGTCGACACTATTCTACCCACGAATGACATTTTGGACAATCGGTAATGCCGCTCTAAAAGCCCGGCACAACCGGCACAACCGGCACAACCTAGGCGGTCGCTGGATGTGACAAAGAGGCTGCCCCTTCGTCACATCCCAAATATTGCCTTTACGTGTTGATGCACACGGTGTGCAATAATACTCGCACTGTGCAATAGCGCACAGGCTGAGTAACAAGGAGGACGCTTGTCCCAGCTCGAGAAATGCGATCGCCGGTCCCTTCGCTCGCAGCGCGCCCTTCGCCAGGCACTTGCCAGCGAGCTTGCCGAAAGCGGCGACCTTTCGCGCATTAACGTCGCGTCGCTCACCGAGCGTGCCGGCCTTACGCGCCGCACGTTCTATTCGCACTACCGCGATATCCCCGACTTTATCTGCCAGATCGAGGACGGCCTGCTTGCCGAGATTCGTGAGCGGGTGGAGCTTATCACCGCAGCTCAATTACCCGATCTTTACCGCAACATCGACGAGCTCGAGCCGGCACCCGGCTCGGTTGAGCTGCTTCGCTATCTTGCGGCTAATCGCGACCTTATCGGGGCCCTGCTGGGCCCGGGCGGCGACCCCGCCTTTATTAAAAAGATCATCGATACCGCACGCGAGGCCGTGGTGCCGCGGGCACAGACGGGCATTTTGGGCTTGGCGCTGGGCACGTTCTTTGACTACTACGTCACCTACGTCGTGAGTGCCGAGGTCGGCATGATTCAGCGCTGGTTTGAGCGTGACCTTTCCGAATCGCCCGAGACCATGGCGCGCATCATGACGGTTATCGCCTTTGTGCGCCCCGGCGACCTGTATGGCCAACCCATCGATATCAACGTGCCGGAATACGGCATGAAGCTATTGAATCTGCAGCTCGAGGACGCGGTCGACACCGCCGCAACCGTCGAGTCCAACAACTAAGAGGAGAGACAATGAGTAAACTCGTCGAGGGCATTAAGGACCGTATGGTTGCTGCCGCGCGCGAGGCCGCGCCCGCCGTGGTGGACGCCGCGCAGAAGGCCGCGACCGCGGCTGCCGAGAAAGTTGCCGAGGCAGTTGCCGATGCCAAGAACACGGCAGGGGAGACGTCCATCGCTAGCGAGCCCGCCACCGCCGCTGAGCCCGTAGCCGCCGCCCACGCCCCCGAAGGCGCGATTTTCAACCCCGAGAACGCTCGTGGCAACCTGCACCTGGGCATCGACGTGGGCTCCACCACCGTCAAGCTCGCCGTGCTCAACGACGACAACCAGATCGTCTACGCCAAGTACCAGCGCCACCACACCGACGTCCGTGCCTGCGCCCGCGATCTGTTCGAGGGCGCCGCGACTGTGCTGCCGACGGCCCAGATGACCTGTGCCATCACCGGTTCGGGCGGTCTACTGCTGTCCCAGTGGCTCGACCTGGAGTTTGTCCAGGAAGTCATCGCCAGTAAGCGTGCCGTCGAGACCCTCATCCCGGCCACCGACGTCGCCATCGAGTTGGGCGGCGAGGACGCCAAGATCATCTACTTCGATAACGGCATCGAGCAGCGCATGAACGGCACTTGCGCCGGCGGCACGGGCGCGTTCATCGACCAGATGGCAACCCTGCTGCACACCGATGCGAGCGGCCTCAACGAGCTCGCGGCCAACGCCACCACCATCTATCCCATCGCCAGTCGCTGCGGCGTCTTTGCCAAGACTGACGTGCAGCCGCTGCTCAACGAGGGCGCCCGCCCCGAGGACGTGGCCGCCTCCATCTTCCAGGCCGTCGTGACCCAGACCATCTCGGGCCTGGCTTGCGGCCGTCCCATCCGCGGCAACGTCGCCTTCCTGGGCGGCCCGCTGCAGTACCTCTCCGAGCTGCGCCACCGCTTCTACCTTACGCTCAACCTGGACGAGGAGCACCGCATTGTGCCCCAAAACGCTCACCTGTTTGTGGCGAGCGGCGCCGCCATGGCGCACGAGTCCAACAAGCTCAGCACGTTCCCACAGCTTATCGATGCCATCGACGGTCTGGGTGACACGCAGGGTGCCGAGGTCGAGCGCCTGGATCCGCTCTTTGCCACCGACGAGGATTTTGCTGAGTTCAAAACTCGCCACGACCAGGAAGTCGTCCCCAAGGGCAAGCTCGACGGCTACACCGGACGCGTGTTTATCGGCATCGACGCCGGTTCCACGACCATGAAGGCCGCGCTCGTAGGCGAGGACGGCCAGCTGTTGCACACCTGGTACGGCAACAACAACGGCGACATCCTGGGCACGGCCAAGGTCATCATGGCCGATTTCTACAACCACATTCCCGCCGGCTGCACCATCGGTCACGTGACCACCACGGGCTATGGCGAGGCGCTGCTCATCGAGGCCCTCAAGGCCGATTCCGGCGAGATCGAGACCGTTGCGCACCTGCGCGGCGCCAAGGCATTCCTGCCCGGCGTCGAGTTTATCCTCGACATTGGCGGCCAGGACATGAAATGCCTGCGCGTGAAGGACGGCGTTATCGAGCACATTATGCTCAACGAGGCCTGTTCGTCGGGCTGCGGCAGCTTTATCGAGAGCTTCGCCGTTTCTATGAATATGGACGTGCGCGCGTTCGCCGATGCAGCCATCCATGCTAAGGCCCCTGTTGACCTGGGCAGCCGCTGCACGGTCTTTATGAACTCGCGCGTCAAGCAGGCGCAAAAGGAAGGTGCCACGGTGGGCGACATCGCGGCCGGCCTGTCCTATTCCGTCATCAAGAATGCCCTGTTCAAGGTCATTAAGCTGCGCGATCCCAAGGAGATCGGCAGCCAGGTGATCGTTCAGGGCGGCACCTTTATGTCCGACGCCACGCTGCGCGCGTTTGAGCAGCTCACCGGCGTTCATGCCGTGCGTCCCGACATCGCCGGCTGCATGGGCGCCTACGGTGCGGCCCTGCTCGCCCGCGATCGCGCCGGCGCCGACGGCACCTCGACCATTCTTTCTGCCGAGGACATCGCGCACCTTACCGTGACGCAAAAGCATGTCCGCTGCGGTCGCTGCTCCAACAACTGCCAACTTACCGTTAACGACTTTGGCGGCGGCAGGCGCTTCATTACCGGCAACCGCTGCGAGAAGGGCGCCGGCCACAAAAAGCAAAAGACCGAGGCCCCCAACCTCTTCAAAAAGAAAAACGAGCTGCTCTTTAACCGCGAGGTGCTGAGTCCCGACGAGGCCCCGCGCGGCACCGTCGGCATCCCCCGTGCGCTCAACATGTACGAGAACTACCCCTTCTGGCACGCGTTCTTTACGCGCCTGGGCTTTAGCGTGCAGCTGTCCGACCAGTCGAGCAAAAAGACCTACCAGGCGGGCATCGAGTCCATGCCGTCCGAGAGCGTGTGCTACCCGGCAAAGATGAGCCACGGCCATGTGATGAACCTTATCGACCGCGATGTCGACTTCATTTGGATGCCGTGCGTGCGCTGGGAGCGCAAGGAGGATCCGACGGCTGGCAACTGTTACAACTGCCCCATCGTCATGAGCTACCCCACGGCGCTGGCGCTCAATATTGACGAGATCCGCGAGCAGAACATCGAGTTCCTGTATCCGTTTGTGCCCTATCACGACAAGACCGAGCTCAAGCGTCGTCTGTACCAGGTGCTCGCCGTCGACCGCGTGGCCGATGCTGAGGCCGGTCGCGGTCGCGTGCGCGGTCCCAAGATCACGCGCTCCGAGGTCGATGCCGCCGTCAACGCCGCCTTTGAGGCCGACGCGCGCTTCCACGAGGACATCCAGACCATGGGCGAGGAGGCCCTTAAGTGGGTCGAGGACCACGGTGGCCATGGCATTGTGCTCGCCGGCCGTCCCTACCACAACGACCCCGAGATCAACCACGCCCTGCCCGAGCTTATCTCGAGCTTTGGCTTTGCGGTCTTTACCGAGGATTCGCTCGCACATCTGGTAAAGCCCGAGCGCCCGATCCGCGTCGTCGACCAGTGGATGTACCACAGCCGCCTGTACGCCGTCGCCCGTTTTGTGACGATGCGCAACGATTTGGACCTGATTCAGCTCAACTCCTTCGGCTGCGGTCTCGATGCCCTGACTACCGATCAGGTGCAGGAGATCCTGGACGCCAGCGGCAAGATCTACACCGTGCTCAAGATCGATGAGGTGTCCAACCTGGGCGCCGCGCGCATCCGCATCCGCTCGCTCATGGCCGCGCTCAAGGACCAGGAAGCCGAGCGCTTGGCCGAGGCTGCGGCCGCGGGCGAGGCCTACGAGCGGGGCGACGCCGCGCCGGTGGCGCCCTCCACGGATGCCCCCGCGTTCGCGAGCCGCAAGTACACGTTTGAGGCTCAGCGCGAGGGTGCTTCGACTGCGTGGCCCAAGGTGCCCTTTACCGAGCAGATGCGCGAGGAGGGCTACACCATCCTGTGTCCGCAGATGGCGCCGATTCACTTTGACCTGGTCAAAGAGGTGTTCCGCGGTGCCGGCTACAACCTGGAGCTGCTGCCCTCGACCGACCACGATGCCGTCGAGGCCGGCCTGCGCTACGTGAACAATGACATTTGCTACCCGTCGATTCTGGTAACGGGTCAGATTATGGAGGCCATCGAGAGCGGCAGGTACGACCTGTCCAAGACGGCCGTGGTTATCAGCCAGACCGGCGGCGGCTGCCGTGCTACCAACTACATCGCGCTCATCCGCAAGGCACTGTGCGAGAGCGGGCACCCCGAGATTCCGGTGATCTCGCTTTCGGCAGTGGCGCTCGGTGAGGACAACCCCGGCTTTAAGATTACGCCGGCTCTGCTTAAGCAGGCAGTCTACGCGGTGCTCTTTGGCGACGTGATGATGCAGATGCTCTACCGCTGCCGCCCGTACGAGGCCACGCCCGGTGCTGCCAACGCACTCTACGAGGAGTACATGGCACGCGCCCGCAAGTTGGCGCCCAAGTTCAACAGGCACAACTACACCAAGCTTGCGCGTGAGGCCATCCGCGCGTTCGACACTATGCCGCTTGTGGGCGAGGGCACCAAGCCGCGCGTGGGCGTGGTCGGCGAGATTCTGGTCAAGTTCCACCCCACAGCCAACAACCACGTGGTCGACGTTATCGAGCGCGAGGGCTGCGAGGCAGTGGTGCCGGGCCTGCTCGACTTCTTCCTGTACTCCATGAGTAACGCCGAACTGCAGAAGGACGAGCTGGGAAGCTCTGCTACCACGCGCGCTGGTATGCAGGCGCTCATCAAGCTGGTGGACTGGATGCGTACGCCGGTGGAGGAGATGCTCGAGAAGTCCCGCCGCTTCGAGGCGCCCGAGCGCATCGGCACCATGGCGGACAAGGCCCGTACGGTGCTTTCGGTGTGCAACAACATGGGCGAGGGCTGGCTGCTCACGGCCGAGATGCTCGACCTGATTGACCACGGTGCGCCCAACATCATCTGCACGCAGCCCTTCGCGTGCCTGCCTAACCACGTGGTGGGCAAGGCTGTGATCAAGGAGCTGCGCCGCCAGCACCCCGAGAGCAATATCGTCGCGGTGGACTATGACCCCGGCGCGTCCGAGGTCAACCAGCTCAACCGTATTAAGCTCATGATTAGCGTGGCAAAGGAGAACATGCGCGCCGGCAAGGGCTTTAAGCTCGAGAAGGTGGCGCCGCTCGCGATGGACGAGGTTACCGGCCAGATGCGTGCCCACGACGGCTGCACGAGTTGCGGACCGGCCGGCGAGGAGGCCGTGGCATCGGTCGCTGAGCGCCTGGGACGCGGCATTAAGAAGTAACTGGCCTGCTTTGGGCTGGACATGAGACAAACGGGTGGCAGCCGTGCCGGCTACCACCCGTTTTTGCTGGACATATGTTGCGTAAATGGACTTGTTGACGCCTTCAGCGGACTCGGATTTCGGAAGTGCGGGGAAAAACTCCGAACCTCCGAGCACACTGCTCTTTTGGGCTCTCGTTACCTGCGGTTTTGTTGCTAAAAAAGTCGGTCTGGTCGGCGAAACTCAATTTTTCACCGCACTTCCGAAAACGATGGCCCTGCGGTACGATAAACGGCCTTTAAAGCCCTGAGATAATGAACAGGTGTAGCCGTCCGCCGCAAATTACCGTCCGTTTATAGAACCCACCCCCAGCGTGCAGTCCCCTTACGGTTGAATAAATACACATCTATGGAATTACGTAAGAGAGGACCGTTTCATGAGCTACAAGACCGTTTGTGTTGCCGGCGGCGGCGTGTTGGGAAGCCAGATTGCCTTTCAGGCTGCCTACTGCGGCTTTGATGTAACGATTTGGCTGCGCAGCGAGGGCAGCATCGGCCGCACCCAGCCCAAGATCGATCATGTGCGCGAGGAGTACATCGCTGCTATCGAGGGCATGGAGGACGGCACGGGCGAGCGGTGCGCCGGTATCGCCGATAGCGATCGGCCCTTCGACAAGGAGGCGGCACTCGCCGCCGTCGAGCGCGCCTACTCCACACTCAAGCTGGAGCTCGATCTTGCCAAGGCAGTGGCCGACGCCGACCTGGTCATCGAGTCTATGGCCGAGGACACTCAGGCAAAGATCGACTTCTACAAGAAGCTCGCCCCGGTACTCCCGCAAAAGACCGTCGTCGTGACCAACTCCTCCACGCTGCTGCCGAGTACCTTTGCCAAGTACACCGGCCGCCCCGAGAAGTACCTGTCGTTGCACTTTGCCAACTCCATCTGGAAGAACAACATGACCGAGGTCATGGCACAGGGCCAAACCGACAAGCGCTATTTCGATGAGCTCGTCGACTTTGCCAACGATATTCGCATGCTTGCCCTGCCCGTCAACAAGGAAAAGAACGGCTATCTGCTCAATTCCATGCTGGTGCCGTGGCTGCTTTCGGGCCTTGACCTGTATGTCTCGGGTGTGAGTGACCCCAAGAGCATCGACCTCGCGTGGACGCGTGGCACTGGCGCCCCCAAGGGTCCGTTCCGCGTATTCGACACGGTTGGTATCCAGACGGCCTACAACATCGTCATGCAGTATCAGAAGGTGCCGGGCCTGGTGAGCCCGCTGCTCAAAAAGATGATGATGCCCTACAACTTTAAGGCCATGGCATCCGTCCTCAAGCAGATGCTCGACGAAGGCAAGCTGGGCGAAAGCTCGGGCGAGGGCTTCTTCAAGTACTAAATAATGATCCCTCGGCAACATTAGGAAACGTATCATTTGCAGCGTCATGCGCCGCATAGCCTGTGTGCCATTTCGGCGCATGACGCAAAAGAAACTGATGTGCGGGGATAGAGGGGAAACGGTAATGGATCGGCAAATCGTGCTTAAGCAGGATATCCTCGACGCGCTCTCCGCTGTCGGTATGTGCGCAGGGCAGACGGTTATGGTCCATTGCTCGCTCAGTGCGCTTGGATATGTGTGCGGCGGCGCACAGCCGGTAATCGAGGCGCTGCTCCAGATGGTGGGCGAGACTGGTACCATCATGATGCTGACGCAATCATGGAAAAACTTGGACCCCGAGAGTGGTGTCCATTGGCAAGAGCCGCAAGAATGGTTGCAGCTGATTCGCGATAACTGGCCTGCCTATGACAAGCGCATTACGCCCACCAACACGATGGGTGCCGTGGCTGAGATGTTCCGGACGTGGCCGGGCACGTTTCGCAGCGATCACCCAGCGCGTTCAGTGGCGGCAAACGGCCAGCATGCGCAATTCCTGACGGAGAACCACGACCTGAGCAACATCTTTGGCGATGGGATCGCCCATCGCGCGTCTGTACGATTTGGACGGCTATGTTCTGCTGGTGGGCGTTGGCTATGACAAGAATACGTCACTGCATTTGGCAGATTCCCGTGCGCAGTACCCCGGCAAGCACGACTGTGTGGAACACAGTGCGATTGTGGAAAACGGTCGACGCATATGGAAGGAATACCGCACGCTCTTTGTCGATGGCGAGGATTTCGATGAACTCGGTGCTGCTTTTGAGCGTGAATGCTCGGTTCGTACGGCGCCTCTCGGTAACGGGATAATCCGTTTTATGCGCCAGCGCGAGCTTGTCGACTTTGCCGTGGGCTGGATTGAGCGCCATCGCGGCCGTCTCGAATGATTCGGGGGCATTGCGGGCCAACTGTGCGTCCTGTGTCTCTGCATCGCCGCAAACCTAAGCTACCGCTAAGGGGCGTTTGCTAAGCTGCGAGCGATATTGGACAAGGCTGGGCAAGTGCCTCCGCATATGAAGGAAACGACAGTGGCATTCAAAGACGGTAACGATTTGAAATTGCGTGACAAAGACGGCAGACTGTTCTCGCGTCGAGCGGCTCTTGCGGGTGCGGCGGACGCGCTGGCGCTTGCCGGGACAGATCTCATGGGCTGCTCTGCTTTTGGCGTCAGCGCGAACGACGCATCTACTGCGAGCAACGAGCTCACCGACGAGCAAAAGAAGCTGCACAAGCAGATTGTCGCGACCTATGACGTCGAGAAACAAGCGGCCATCAAGGAGCGGCTCGATGCTGAGTATGCTGCAGGCGGCTACGACGAAACTGCCCCGTTTGTCGCACAGGACCCCTTTGGCACCGACACCCTGAGCTGCTACGTCCGCTTTGCAACGGTAGATCCCGTAACCGTTTCCTACAAGGTCGCCGGTCGCAAAAAGTCCGGTGACGCGCCCAAAGTCGCCGCCTTTTCCCGTGCGCCCCACAGCGGCGACACGCCGGCAACGGAGCACGAGTTCAAGGTCATCGGCCTCATTCCCAACCACAAAAACACGGTAACCCTCACCTGTACCGCACAAGACGGCGCCAGCCGAACCTCGACGTTCACGGTTGAGACCCCGGCTCTCAAGGGCGAGGAGGAAGAACGCCTCGCCGTCACGGCGGGGGAGTCCAACACGCCGCTTGCCGATGGCCTCTTTACCATCCTGGGCAACGACTCGTCCAAGCTCGACTTTATGTACCTCTACGACAACGACGGCCAGATCCGCGGCGAGGTGCCGATTGTCGGCTATCGCAGCCATCGCCTGCTGTTCCCAGGCGACGGCAGCATGATCATGAGCGTCTCGACTACCAAGATGGCCCAGATTAACGCCATCGGCCAGGTGGTAAACGTCTGGAGCACGGGCGACTATGAGTTGCACCACGACTACGCCTTCGATGACGACGGCAATCTGCTGGTGCTGGCGAGCCATGCCGGCTCCGAAGCCGATTTGGACGTCGACCGCGCGGCTGCCAAAAAAGGCAAGGACGACCGCGTTAATGTCGAGGACCTCATCATCAAAATCGACGTGACAATCGGCGATGTCTCCCTCGTCGTGGACCTGGGCGACATGTTCCCCGATCTCAAAGCGAGCGCCAAGGTGGCCTCGGACGGCGACCTGGATTGGATCCATATCAACACGATTCAGTGGCTCGGCGGCGGTACCGTCCTGCTCAGCTCGCGCGAGACCTCGACGGTCATCAAGCTCGCCGATATCTACGGCACGCCCACGGTCGATTGGCTCATGGGCTCGCCCGATTTCTGGGCCGGTTCGGGCTTTGAGGACAAACTGCTGCAAGCCCAGGGCGATTTTTCGCTCAACGCAGGCCAGCACAGCGTGACGTATCTGCCGAGTCCTGACACGGCAACGACCGGTTGCTACCAGGTGCTGCTGTACGACAACAACTTTGGTGCGGCCGAGAGCTATCCCAAGTTCGACTGGGGCCAGCTGGGCGCCGCGGTGGTGACCGACTACAACAAGGGCACGCATTCGTTTGGGCGCGTGTTCGCGGTAGACGAGACCGCGCGTACCTACGAGCTCGAGGACCAGATCGCCGTGCCGTTTTCGGGCTACGTAAGCAGTGCACAGCGCGTCGGCGATTCGAATAGCATGCTTGTGGCATCGGGCCAGGCCAAGACCTTTGCCGAGTACGATCGCTACGGGTTGCCCATCGCCACCTACGAGATGGAAGCCGAGAAGTTCATCTACCGCGTGTACAAGTACGAGTTGTAGGGCCGCGCTTAGGTTTGACCAATGGCGTATGAAAGCACGCCGTTCGCCGATGCCCCCTCCGCGGCGGGTGGCAGCCATATGGTTTGATAAAAGAAGCATATAGGTGTCGCTGGCCTGCCGGTGACGTTCCCCCCTGATATCGGAGGTTCCAGGTATGTTTCGCGCTCCGTTAAATAACTATCGGTTGGGCTAACATGGGTCGCCGTGCTATTTCGATAACCCTTGCAGTGGTCTGCCTGGCTGTGCTCCTGGGCGCTACAGGGCTGTTTGCTATAAGCCGAGAAACGTCCTATATGCAGGAATGCGCTTCCGAAGGGTTTGCCATTGATGGTTTCTATCGGGATGACAAAACGAGTCGGGAAACCCTGGCTTTTCTTGAGGAGGACAACTGTCGATGGCAGCTGGTCGACCAAGACGGAATCTGCACAGACGGGCAGTTTAAGCGTACGGATGACCCCAATATCCTGATATTAAAGAAGGAAAACGGTGAAGAATTCGGTACGGTCCACGTGGCGTATATGTCACGCCGACGCGAGCAAGGCCAGCTCTATCTATTTAGAGATAGCAAAGTGACCCGATTTTATCTGGTGAGCACCAAACCTGCGTTTACGGTGGAGTCCGGCGATGTCGATCCGGACAGTTGATTCACGGTAATAAAACAGAGAGCGGGGCGCGGGTGTGAACTGCACCCCGCTATTTGCTCGTGTCCGTATCGCGTCTGCGCCTTGTCGTAACTTGCGTCCGTGCGAGCATTCATCCCACGCCGGCATCACTTCACATCGAACTCCACGCGATCGAGTTCGGGCACGTTGAGGTCGATGAGCTTGCGGGCGACGTGGCGGTCGTGCGCCCCGAGCGCCTCGCTCGTTGTCACATGGGCGACAATCTCGCGCTCGACGATGCCCTCCTCGTCGCCTTCGGTGGTCGAGGTCTCGACGGCGACGGTGTAATCCTTAAAGCCCGGCAGCACCGCGGCAAGCTCGCGTGTGGTCTCGGTGACGCCGTAGCCGTCCTGCACGCCGGCCTGCGCCGAGTCAATAGACCCCGCGGTCATAACGATGCAGGGGATGGCAAAGATCACCGTGCCCACGATGATGCGGCGGCGCACTTTGCGCGACAGCTCATCGACCTCGGCATTTTCCTCGGCGGTCACAATGCCGTCGCCGTTAAGGTCGCGCTTGAGCGGCACGCGCAGAAGAAGCAGCACGGTTTCGGCAACCAGTGCGATAAAGACGACGTTGATGCCAAACTCGTAAAGCGCCGAGAGAAACAGCGACCCGCTTGCGATGGCGATGCCGTAGCCCGCCGCGCACAGGGGTGGCATGAGCGCGGTCGCCACGGCCACACCGGCGATGAGCGTTGCGGGCTCCTGGTCGCGTGAGTTGCCTAGGCCGCCCGCAAAGCCGCCGGCGAGCGCGACAGCGAGGTCCCACACGGTGGGCGTCGAGTTGTCGATAATGGCGGCTGTGGTGGCGCCAAGGGGCGAGAGCTTAAAGTACAACGTGGATGTGACCAGGCAAAAGGCCATTTGCAGCGCAAGGCCGGCGACGGCTTCGACGGTAATCTCGCGGTCGAGCGTGGCAATGCCGTATGCCATGGCAAGAACCGAGCCCATGAGCGGGCAGATGAGCATGGCGCCCACGATGGCGATGTCCGAATCGATATCGAGGCCGATGCTCGCGATCAACATGGCGATGATGAGGATGCATAGGTGGGAGCCAGTCAGGCGCGCCCCGTTTACAAAGCGCTTTCGGATTACGTGATAGGGCGCGCGTCCCTCGCGAATGTTGAACGCGCGCTTGAGGAAGCGGGTGACGTTTTCCATGGCTTCGCTATGAGCAGGGCGGATGCCGTGACGCCGATGATGACGCTCACGCAGTCGTTCGATCTGTTGCTTGTCGAGTTCCATGTTCACCTCGTTCTGGCGCGGGCCGCATATCCCGCCCGTCGCCCTTACTCTACACCGAGGCGGGCAGGGCGCTAGCTGGATGTCGGCTGGCAGGGCGGATGACGTAAGAACAAGCGTATACGACAAAGCGGACGCCATCTCACGAAAATATGATTCACGAACGCCCTCATATGTGTCGAAATTGTGATGCCATGAGGTGTTAGTTTCAAAAACTCTGCCGGTGACCAATGTTGCGCAACAGAATTCAAAAACCAGCTCCTACATTTTGAAGCGTATGGATACATCCGTGTCAAAGGGAGAAAGCCATGGCAAACTACAGTCCACAACACTTTGAGCCTCGGGCTAAGGCCGTCAACGTCAAGGGCGTTGCTAACCGCGCCGTCGCAACCGTTTTGACGGCGGGCCTCATCGCTCAGCCGCTCATGTCGCCGCTGGCGGCAATCGCCGCACCGTCAACCGATAACGGCGATTCTGTTCAGGGGGGGGGTAGTTCTGTAGAGAACACCGTTGCCGCCGGTAACCAAGCGGTCGTAAAGACGGCTGCCCAGCTGGCCGAGGAGTCGGCAAAGCAGCTCAAGGACGCTCAGGCCGCCTACGATGCCGCCCAGAAGAACGCCGATGCGGCGGGCCAGTCTCAAAAGCAGGCGCAGCAGCAAAAGAATCAGGCCTCGCAGGCTGTGAGCGACAACGAAATCGAGCAGAACGCAGCAGAAGTCGCCGCGCTCCAGGAGAAGATTGACGAGCTCAAAGCCGCCGTAGAAAAGACCGAGCAGCAGCAGAAGAAGCTGGGCGACCTGAACGATCAGCTCGACCAGGCCAACAAGAGTGTCGAGGATAAGACCCAGGCGCTCAAGGACGCCAAGGCAAAGCAGGATGAGGCCAAGAAGGCCCTCGATGATGCCCAGGCCAAGCTCGAGGCTATGGGTATGGACGAGTACGAGGCTGCCAAGAAGGCCGTCGAGGACGCGCAGGCAAAGCTCGATGACGTCAATAAGGCCGTTGCTACTGCACAGGCCAATCTGGACCAGGCCAAGGCTGCCGAGGCTAGCGCTCAGCAGGAAAAGAAGGACACTGAGGCCGCTCTGACTTCCGCCCAGGCCAAGAAGCAGGAGACTGCCGCTGCTCTCGCAGCCGCAACCACCGCGCGCGATAACGCCCAGCAGAAGTTCAACCAGGCGCAGGCCGCGCTCGATGCTGCCGTCTCGGGTACGGGTGTTGACCTGAGTGCGCTTGAGGCCGCCAAGAACGCTGCTGCTGGTGAGCTCAAGACCGCGCAGGCGGAGCTCAATGCCGCGACGGATGCCGACGCCACCGCACAGACAAATCTGCAGGCCGCCCAGGCTGCCGTCGTTGCCGCGCAGGAGAAGGCCAACGCCGCCAACGCTGCTGTGGCATCTGCCCAGTCTGCATACGATGCGGCAAACAAGGAGTACAAGGACGCGGCCAGTAAGTGTGACGCCGCGAAGACGGCATACGAGCAGGCCCAGCAGACCGAAGCCGACAAGAAGGCGGAGTACGACCGACTCGTCGAGGTCCGTCAGCAGAAGCGCAGCGAGTGGGAGGCGGCCTGCGCCGCTTCGAACGCCGCGGAAAAGGCTTATGACGCTGCTAATGCCCAGGTTGAGGCTCTTGAGCAGCGGATTGCAGACCTAAAGTCCAACATGACCGTTGACCAGGAAGTTATCAATAAGGGCATGCTCGGCTTTATGGCCTACATCAGCAACAGCAGCGATTTCACCGCCACGCAGAAGAAGAACGCCCAGGACGCCGTATCGATGCTGACCGGTACCGATGACAAAGCCGAATGGTATGACCAGTACGTCGATCAGGATATGTCTCGCGACACCAACCCGCTTTCCCTGGAGCAGATGCGCAACGCTCTGACGTATCTCGACACCCAGAACAACCTCCGCAAGGCGAACGGTCAGTCGGCGCTCAGCGTCAGCCTCCGCATGACTGTGGCAGCCGCCCTTAATGCATCATATTCATCGAACATCTGGGGACACTCGGGCTGCTACTGGGATAACGGTGAAAATCTTGCCGGTGGAGGCGGTGCATATACTGGCGGCGAGACTGAGGACACCCTAGGCTGGCCCTACACCGGTCTCTATACCCAGGAGAAGGAGGCATTCGATAAGTACGTCGCACAGTATGGCGACGATCTCGGTAGCCACCGATATGATGCCTATTACATCTATCAGAACTACAACAGCATCTACCATGAGTGCGGGCACTATCTCAACATCGTCGATTCCGCTACGGAAGCCATCGGTATTGCAACCGGTAGCGGTAAGAACACCGATTCCGAGGTAACCATCTTCGATTACAGTGCTGATGACACTCAGGCTGATTTCACTGTCTCCGAGTTCAAGAAGCTCGTCAACGACTACATCGAATCCGCCTACAATGCAGGCGGCACGCAGGAGCAGAAGGAGCAGCTAAAGCAGCTTCAGAATAAGCTGGCAGAGGCGCAGAAGAACTTCGGGACTGCTGGAACGGCTTATTCTAACGCATTGGATAAGCAAGAAAGCGCTCGCGATGCCTATACCGCGGCCGACACGAACATGAACACCGCCAAGGGCGAGTACGAGAAGGCTAAATCCAGCACCGCCGCCGCGAAGACGGCATACGACGCCGCGAAGGACGCACTCGGCGGAATCGACATCGAGTCCCTCAAGCAGAACCTCGATGCCGCCAAGTCCGAGGCGACCGCCGCGCAGGCTGCACTCGACGAGGCTAACTCCAAGCTCTCCGATTGCCAGACGAACGCAGCCGATGCCGCTGCTCGTAAGGCGAAGGCTCGCAGCGCCCGCGATGCCGCCAAGGCAAAATCCGACCAGGCCAACGAGGCGTATGACAACGCCACTGCTTCGGTCAAGGACCTTACCGCCAAGCGCGATGCCGCCAAGACGGACCTTGCGAACAAGCAGGGCACGCTTGACGATGCCAAGAAGGCCGACGACACTGCCCAGGCTGGCGTTGACAAGGCTCAGGCCGCAGATGTGCACGCCGCGACCGCTCTTTCGGACGCCAAGCAGGCAGTTGCCGCCAAGACGCAGGCCCTGTCCGACGCACAGGAGAAGGCCAAGGCCGCCGAGGGCGAGCTTGCCACCGCAAACAAGGCCTTCGAGCGCTTCGCCGGCGCCCAGAAGGCGGTCGACGACGCTAAGGCCGCCTATGATGCTGCCGTCGCCGGTGCCGCCGATGCCCAGAAGCAGCTCGATGCCGCCAACGAAGCCGTCGTCGATGCGAACCTCAAGATCGTCAAGGCCAAGGCCGAGCTTGCCAACGACGAGGCACTCAAGGCCGATCTTGAGGCTGTCGACCACAAGGCATCCCTTGCCGCGGGCACGACGGGCAACGAGAAGCTGGTCAAGCTGAACGCTGCCTACGCTCGCTATAAGGCCGCCGTCGATGCCGCCGCTGACCTCAAGGCTGCTCTGAGCGATGCCGATGCCAGGCTGTCCGATGCCAACGACGCCTATGCCGCCGCGCTTGCCGAGCTTGGTTATGTTCCCGAAGACGAACTGCTTACGTTGCGCAAGCTGCACAGCCGTTTGCAGGGTCACCCCGATTCCAAGAAGCTTCCCGGTGTCGAGGTCTCGACCGGATCGCTTGGCC
>UQJA01000038.1 GCA_900541285.1 uncultured Collinsella sp. | reverse complement strand
TTAAGATTCGCATGGTTGCCGGACTTGGCAACCCGGGCGAGGAATATGCCGAGACCCGCCACAACGCTGGCTTCAAAGCAATCGACGAGTTGGCCCGTCAGGCCGGTGTCACGTACTGGAAAAACCAGGCCGGCGCCGAGGTCGCGCTCATCAACATCAACGACCCCGAGGAAGTGGGCGGCAAGCGCCAGATTGTGCTGGTCAAGCCGCAGTCGTACATGAATACCTCGGGCGGCCCCATCTCCAAGCTCTGCCGCGAGTACAAGATCAAGGCCGAGGAACTGCTCGTAATCCACGACGAGCTCGATATTCCCGCCGGCGACGTGCGCGTCAAGGTAGGCGGCGGTCACGCCGGCCACAACGGCCTGCGTTCCATCATCGACAAGATGGGCAGCCGCGACTTCAGCCGCATCCGCACCGGCATCGGCAACCCTCCCGGCAAGATGGCCGTCGCCGACTACGTGCTTAAGCAGCTGCGTGCCCGCGAGGCCGAGGATTTCCAGGACACCTGCGTCCGCGCGGCCGACGCCGCCGGCCTGGCGATCGTGCACGGCGTGATCTATGCCCGCGACCACGTCAACGGCGCCGCCTCCGCCAACGGCAAGCACTAAAACCTACCATTTAGGGACAGGTTTTTTTTGTCAGGTTTTACCTGCGGAAACGCCCCAGTTGCGGCATCGCAATAAACCGCGCGCCGCCATACGCACATAGCACCCCAAAGGGGGCCGGCCTCATCACAACCCGAGGCCGGCCCCCTTTGCCGTTTTACCCGATAAAACTGACCAAAATAAACCTGCCCCTGTTTGGTAGGCCGAAGTGGATAAACCCTGCTCCCAACCGCCGAAGACACACGTAAGCGACATGTCCATGAGGGTATAATTTGCACCGTATGTCTGCACAACGCCTGTGCACGTACGGTTTTATTCGGGCTACCGTCCATTTCCGTGGAGGCACGGTTCGGTCGCCCTAACAAGAGAGGGGTTCTATGTATAAGATCCTGGAGAAGACGCAGTTCTCGGAGAAGGTGTTCAAGTTCCGCATCGAGGCGCCCGCAATCGCCAAGCATGCGCACGCTGGACAGTTCCTCATGGTTCGCGCCAACGAGACGGGCGAGCGTGTCCCGTTTACCCTGGCCGGCTGGAACGGTGACGAGGGCTGGGTCGAGTTCATCTTCATGGTGATCGGCAAGACCACCGAGATGCTGTCCACCTACGAGGCCGGCGAGTCGCTGCGCGACGTCGTGGGCCCGCTGGGCGTTCCCACCGAGATGGCCGAGGGCCCCTGCGCCGTCATTGGCGGCGGCGTCGGCCTGGCAATTGCCTTCCCGGTCGCCAAGCACCTGGTCGAGACCGGCCACGAGGTGCACGCCATCATGGGCGCCCGCACCAAGGACCTCCTGCTTATGGAGGACCAGTTCCGCGAGCTCCTCGACGAGGACCACATCCACATCACCACTGACGACGGCTCCTACGGCGAGCAGGGCGTTGTCACCGCTCCGCTGGAGCGCCTGCTGCAGGACAAGGCCGTGAGCCAGGTCTTCTGCGTCGGCCCCGTTCCGATGATGAAGTTCTCGACCCTCACCGCCCAGAAGTACGACACCCCCATCACCGCGTCGCTCAACCCCATCATGGTTGACGGCACCGGCATGTGCGGCTGCTGCCGCGTCGAGGTGGGCGGCGTGACCAAGTTCGCTTGCGTCGACGGCCCCGACTTCGATGCCACCCTGGTCGACTGGGATGACCTTCGTGCCCGCCAGGCCGCTTACCGTTCCGAAGAGGGCGAGTCCCTCAAGGCCTATGAGGAAAAGAGCTGCGCATGCCACTAGTTAACGGTCGTTTCGTTGCCGATATGAAGTCGCCCCGCACCCCCGATAACGAGGAGCCGGCTGCCGAGCGCGCCTGCGACTTCCGCCCCGTCGACAAGGGCTTCACCGAGGAGATGGCGCTGGCCGAGGCCGAGCGCTGCCTCAACTGCAAGAAGCCGTTCTGTGTTGAGGGCTGCCCCGTCAACATCAACATCCCCCGCTTTATCGAGCAGATCCGCGCAAAGGACTTCGGCGGCGCTCTCGATACCATCCGCGAGGACTCCATGCTTCCCGCCATCTGCGGCCGCGTCTGCCCGCAGGAGAACCAGTGCGAGGGCAAGTGCATCCGTGGCAAGAAGTCCGAGCCCGTGGCCATCGGCCAGCTCGAGCGCTTCCTGGGTGACCGCCCCGAGCTCGCCTCCACGCCCAAGATGGCCCCCAAGAACGGCAAGAAGGTCGCCGTCGTCGGCTCCGGCCCGTCCGGCATCACCTGCGCCGGCGAGCTCGCCCGTAACGGTTTTGATGTCACCGTCTTTGAGGCATTCTTCACCGGCGGCGGCGTGCTGGTCTACGGCATCCCCGAGTTCCGTCTGCCCAAGGCGGTCGTCAAGCGCGAGATCGACGGCCTGGAGGACATGGGCGTCAAGTTTGAGTACAACTCCGTCGTGGGCAACATGGCCACGGCCGAGGAGCTGTTCGAGCAGGGCTTCGACGCCATCTACGTGGCGACCGGCGCTGGCCTGCCCAAGTTCCTCAACGTCCCCGGCGAGAACCTGCCCAACGTCTTCTTCGCTAACGAGTACCTCACCCGCGTGAACCTGATGAAGGCCAACAAGTTCCCCGAGTACGACACCCCCACCAAGCACGGCAAGAACGTCGTCGTCTTCGGTGGCGGCAACGTGGCTATGGACGCCGTCCGTACCGCCAAGCGCCTGGGCGCCGAGCACGCCATCATCGCCTACCGCCGTACCGAGGACGAGATGCCCTGCCGTCGCGCCGAGCTGCACCACGCTAAGGCCGAGGGCGTCGAGGTTCTGCCGCTCGTCTCCCCGCTCGAGTTTGTCGCTGGCGAGGACGGCTCCGTGTGCGCCGTCAAGGTCCAGAAGATGGAGCTCGGCGAGCCCGACGAGTCCGGCCGTCGTCGCCCGGTGCCCATCGAGGGCGCCATCGAGGAGATTCCCTGCGACGTCGCAATCTCGGCTATCGGCACCAACGCCAACCCCTTCGCTGCCAAGATCGGCGGCAAGATGGAGCTCAACAAGTGGGGCTACATCGTCGCCGACGAGGAGACCGGCCAGACCACCGATCCTCGCATCTGGGCCGGCGGCGACATCGTCACCGGTGCCGCTACGGTCATTCTGGCGATGGGCGCCGGCAAGAAGGCCGCCGCTTCCATCACCAAGAGCCTGCTGGGCGAGTAATCACCTGCAGCGCTAGCCACCAAACGGCAAAGTCCCCGTCGAGCACGCGCCCGGCGGGGACTTTTTCTATGCCGGCCGACCGACCACCACAAAGGGGACAGGCACCTTTGTGGTGGTTGGGGGCCTGGTCGGCGAACCGATTCCGACGTTTGTCTCAATCTGTAACAGTTAGAGACCAAATTCCTCGCCACGTGTTACAGATCGAGACGTTAGGTTAGCGGCTGAACAGTTCGTCTCAATCTGTAACACCTAGAGCCCAACTATCAGGTTTGGTGTTACAGATCGAGATTTTGTAAAAGCCGAGAATGGGCGCTGCCACCAAAAGCCTAGCGCTTGCGGCGCTTGGTTGCGGCGATGCCGGCAGCGGCAACGGTTGCGCCGGCGATGCCAAGGGCCGCTGCCGCCGTCGCGGCGTTGTCGCCCGTGGCGGCCAGAGTGCCCACGGACTTCTGGGCAGCGGTGGCCTTCGCGGCCGGCTTGGAGGCAGCAGTCGTGGAACTCGCCTGAGTCAGCGTCGCGGACGGTGTGCCAGTCTCACTTCCGCCGCCTGGCTGCGGCGTGGGAGCCGGGGTAGGCTCAGGCTGCGGCGTGGGCTCAGGCTCGACCGCATCTCCGGAGCTGATTACCACGCTGCGGGCAACCTCGTCGGAGGTCCTAACATCCTGGATAGTGGACGACCCGGCAGCACCGATGACGAGTCCGTTTCCCGTAGTTTCTCGCACAGTGCCGCCGGCGGGAGTCGTAACTACCGATCCGCCATCAATTGAGAGACAAGGGGCTGCATCACCTTGATTGACAGCGTAGATTGCCGCTGCATTACCCGACACCTCAACATTTGAATTAATGATGTCAATTCGAGGGATGGCGGACTGGGAGCCGGACTGGGAATATATTCCGTAGCCATGTTTACGACTGTGGCCAGTTCCGTCACCGCATCGAACTGTAAGGCTCGAATTCTCGACGAGCACCCGCGACACGCCGTCCTGCGCGCGAATCCAAACACCATCCAAAACTTCGACACTATCACTCGCCACGAGCGTAACATCCGCCCCGTTGGTAATACTCAAATATGTATCCTTACCCCCGGACGAATACAGGGCGACCGACAACATGTTTGCATTACGCGCCGCCGCATCTAATTTTGCGTTATCCACCGCGATGCAGCCTCCATGCTCGGAGGAGATGTTTTCGGCATAGACTGCAACGGCATTGAGCCCCCCATTCGCCTCCGCCTCGACGTGGACGTCGGCGCCCTCGTTAATGGTTATGTTGCCTGCCCGCGTATGAATGCCGATGGTATGAGGCACTTTGTTCGTTGCCGTCACGTTAACGTTGGCACCGCGGATGTCCACGTCGCCGCCGGCCTTACCGTCCCCCGAAACCGCTATCGTATCGGTCCCGGCCGTCGCGTTGAGAGTCACGTCGCCCGAGATGGCGAGGCTACCGCACTCGACCTTAACAGCGCTCCTGCTCTTCTGTGGTTCGGCCGTCGCGTTGAGGGTTCCCTCCCCCGTGATGGCAAGGTTGCCGTCCTTGACCTCGATAGCGCTCTGCAAGGAATCGGCCGTTACGGTGTTGGTGCCCGTCACGCCGATATTGAGGTTGCCCTGAGCGCTGATACCGGCGCCGTTGTAGCCATTGAGCTTCATGTCGTCGGCGCCGTCCCAGGACCACGTTCCGGCCTCGTCGCCGGCGCCCTTGTTGTACTGCGTGCCGCCAACGTTGACCCATTTGGCGGCGAGCGCCACGCTGGGTAGCAGCAGCTGACCGACCATGAGCGCGCAAGCCCCCGCACAGGCGAGCTTGGCGCCCACGCGACGCCACGTTCCGTGAGAGAGCGCGCACGCGCGGCCGTGGTCGAGTGGGTTGTCATGGATTTGCTTTCGCATGTGAGCCTCCTTGTCGTAAGGGGTGCTTCTGTAACACCATGTTACGGGAAGATATCCGGATCCCGGGGCACAAATTCTCATGTGGCGCACCTGCCAGCGCAAAAGGCAACGAGCATGCGATTGCCAAGCGCGCCCCCCGAAAGGCCTGCCATCAATCCCTTTGCCGAGCCCTCACATGCCCTCGCCAAACAGGCATGCTGGAGCATCGTGCTCGTCATGGTTCTTGCCTGCTTGTTCTCGACCCTCGACAACGTTGTCACACTCTCCAACGCCCACGGCACCATTGCCGTACAAACATGGCCGTGCCTCTTTTTGGCGGCGAGCGGCCTTGCCGCCGGTCTTATTTTTGATCTTGCCGAGCGCCGTTACATGGGACTTGTCATGTTCGGCATCGCCGTGCTCTCGACCATTTCCATCCTAGCCGTGGAGGCCGGGGCCGATCCCAACCTGGGCCTTGTCGTCTTTTACCTGAGCTCGGGCTTTTTTGTCACGTTCTTTACCGCCACCTTTACGCAGCTGGCACCGCGCATGCGCGCGCCCGCCTTATGGGCCGGCATGGGTCGCGCGGCCAACAACGTATGCGCGTTCACCACATCGGGTATCTCGCTGGCGCTCGTGACCTCGGACAATGTTGCTCTCATCATGATCGGTGCGCTCGTTTTGCTCGTCGCCGCCTGCGCGGCATTCGTGGCAGCCGGCTTGTTCCGCCTACCCCAAACCGAGCAGGAACGCAAACATCAACAGCTTGCCGAGGAAGCGCTCGCCTCACCGAGTATCGAAGAACAGCGCCAGGCCTTCATCGTCAACCACGCTCTCACCCCGCGCGAAGTCGACGTGCTCATAGCCGTAACCCAGGACGAACGCCCGCTCAAGCAGATCGCCGAGGAGCTCGGCATCTCGATGCGCATGGTACAGCGCCCCTGAGCTCTATCTACCAAAAGACCGACACACAGACGCGCGCCGGTCTCACCAAGGCCTTCCCCTCCGCCTAAAACAAAAACCACCACAAAGGTGCACTGTCCCCTTTGTGGTGGTTTTTGGTCGGTTAGCCTTCGAGCTGCGCTACTTTGTAGCGGTAGGCCGCGGCGATAACGTCTTTGCAGCCTTCGCGGCCCAGTTTGGCGCGGTTGACGACGATATCTTTACCGCTCGTCATCTTCCACTTTCCGGCGCTGTAGCGCTTGTAGAATGCCTCGCGCGCCTTCTGCTGCTGCTTGACCAGCTTGGCGCCCTTCTTTTTGTTAAGGCCACGCTTTTTGCGCACGATCTCGACGCGGTCCTCAAAGGGGGCTGTCACCAACACGGCAATGTGGTTGGGGTTGTTACGCAGCAGGTAATCGGACAGACGGCCTTCGATAATGCAGCTCTCGGTCTCGCCCAGATCCAAAATCACCTGGCTCATCTTTTGGAACAACTTATCCGAGTACGAACGCGCATCGTAGCGGTCGGGCAGGAACGCCATGTTCTCCACGGCCAGACGCTCATCGTAGGCGGCCATCTTGTCGAGCGACTCACCCGCGCGCAGCGACGCACGTACCAGCAGCTCGTTATCGTACAGCGGAATCCCCAACTCGTCGGCAAGCATGCGACCAATCTCGTGGCCCTCGGCGCCGAAGTCGCGCGCGATGGTAATGACCACAGGATTCTTCTTATTCTCCAGATCGCTCATCGCGATTCCTTTCTCTATGTGACAAAGGGGCTGTCCCTTTGCCACATTCTACGCTGCCACCATTCGCCTCTGATATGCGCGAACCAGCAGCGAGATACCAAAGTTGAGCACAAAGTACATCGCAAACACCAGGCCGTAGAGCATAAGCACCTGCGACAGGTCGATCGCATGGGCCATCACGACGTTTGCCGTGTACATGAGCTCGGCCACGTTAATGCCCGAAAGATACGAGCTGTCCTTGATGACGGTCGTGCACTGGCTAAACAGCGCCGGAATGATCGTCTTAAACGTCTGCGGCAGAATGATGTAGCGCATGGTGGCAAAGAAACCGAAGCCCTGGCTCTGCGCCGCCTCAAACTGGCCGCGCGGAATCGAGTTGAGGCCGCCACGCACAATCTCGGCCATAACAGCGCTGGTAAACAGCGTAAAGGCGATGGTCGAAATCACAATGTCCAAACCCTGCACCGTAAAGTAGATAAACAGGATCCACAGCAAGTTCGGCGTGCAGCGGAACAGCTCGATATAGGCGCTCACCAAAATACGGAACGGGCGGGGCGCATAGCTTTTAACGAGCGCCAGCACCGTGCCAAAGATGAGCGAGAAAAAGATCGACAGCGCCGAGATCTCGATCGTCTTAACAAAGCCGCCCCAAATGTAGAGCAGGTTGGTCGCGTTGAAGATTTCCATGCGCTAGGCCTCCTCTACGTTGTCGAGCCCCAGCTCGGCCAGGCTCACGCCGCGCGGACGCTCCTTGGAGCGGCGCTCGAGCCACTGCACCAGCATGGCGAGCGGAAAGCAGATGATGAAGTACATAAGGCAGCAGACGATGTATCCCTGCAGGTAACCGTACAGACTCACAAAGTTGTCGGAACGGTACATAAGGTCGCCGCCGGCCACGAGCGCCAGCACCGACGTATTCTTGACCAGGTTGAGCGCCTGGTTACATAGCGGCGGCAGAATGATCTTGAATGTCTGGGGCAGCACGATGTACCAGTATGCCTGCGCACGGGTGAAGCCCTGGCTCTGGGCCGCCTCCATCTGACCGCGCGGAACCGCCTCGATACCGGTGCGGATGACCTCCGAAATGTAGGCCGCGTGATACAGGCCCACGCCCAAGAAGCCCAGCACAAACGGCGCGATGCGCACCGGCTGGTCGGCACCGGTTATGGCCTGCAAAAACTGCGGACCGGCCATGTACATAAAGAGCACCTGTACGGGCAACGGGGTGTTCTGGTAAAACTCCACGTACACGCGGCTTATGGCGCGCAGCACGCGCGAACGAGTGGTAGAGAACACGCCCAGCAGCGTGCCCAGCACCAGCGACAACAGCAGACCGGCAACGACTACCTGCAGCGTCACGCCAAAGCCCTCCCAGAAGGGCCCCATGTTTTGAAATGTCGTCGACCAACGGTCGGCGTCAAATAATCCTTCGAGCATTTGATTCCTTCCTTGGACGATGCGCCTATACAAGACCCCAGGTCTTGACCTCTTGGTCGAGCCAGCCGTCGGCCAGACGATCGCAAATCACCTGATCGACCACGGCCGAAAGGTCGCAGCCCTTCTTGGTCGCCACGCCGTAGCCCTGCTCGCCAAACTTGACCTCGGGCTGCAGCAGCTCAACGGTCTCGTTCATGTAACCGGCCAGCGTGGAGCGGTCCATGGCAAAGACGTCGATATTGCCGGCGTCGAGGGAGCTCTTGATGATGGGGTAGCCGCTAAAGGCCCTAAACTCGGGCTTACAGCTAAAGCCGTTGTCCTTGATCATCTGCTCGATCAGGCCCTGCGTGTTAGAGCCCTGACTCACGCCGATGACCTTGCCGTCCAGGTCCTCAATCGAGGTAAAGCCCGAACGCTTCTTGACCATGAGTCCCACGTAGTCGGTGCGGTACGGCGTCGAGAAATCCCAGCTCTTCTTGCGCTCGTCGGTGATGGTGTAGGTCGCCGCGACCACATCGAGCTGGCCGTTATCGATCAGCGGGCCGCGCGTCTTGGGCGTTACGTCGGTAAACTCGACAAGCTCCTGGGCACGGGCCTCCTTGTAGCTCACGCCAAAGACGGCGGCCGCGATCTGGTAGCACAAATCGACTTCCATGCCCTCAAAGCGACCCTTGGCGGTGTCGTAATAGCCGTAGCCGGGAACGTCCTTCTTAACGCCGGCATTCAGATGGCCACGCGACTTGATGGCCGCAAGCTTAGACCCCTTGTCGGAGCCCTCGCCGCTGGTGGAGTTGCCGCAACCGGCAAGCGCGGTCCCCGTCAGCGCAAGCATGCCGGCGCCCGCCAGCTGCAAAAAGTGACGGCGCGACACGGCCGCCCTCGTCATATCCGTCATGTCCATCACCGCGCCTAGTGCAAAATCTTGGACAGGAACTCGCGGCAGCGCGGGTTCTCGGGGTTATCGAAGAAGTGCTCGGGCGTGCCCTCCTCCAGGATGCGGCCGTCCTCCATAAAGATGACGCGGTCGGCCACCTGGCGCGCAAAGCCCATCTCGTGCGTCACGCAGATCATGGTGATGTCCTCCTGCGCGAGCTCAATCATAACGTCCAAGACTTCCTGGACCATCTCGGGGTCGAGCGCCGAGGTCGGCTCGTCAAACAGGATGATGGGCTGCTTGGTGCACAGGGCACGGGCGATGGCGATGCGCTGCTGCTGACCGCCCGAGAGATTCTGCGGATACTCGCCGGCCTTATGCGCCATGCCAACACGCTTGAGCGCGGCAACAGCGATCTCGGTCGCCTCCTCCTTGCTCTTCTTTTGAAGCTTGATGGGCGCGAGCGTCAGGTTGCCGAGCACCGTCATGTTGGGATACAGGTTGAACTGCTGAAACACCATGGAACTATACTTGCGAGCCATCTCCAGGTGATTCTTTTTGGTGAGCGGCGTACCGTCGATGACGACCTCGCCCGACGTGGGCTCCTCCAGATAATCGACGCAACGGATGAGCGTCGACTTACCCGAACCGGAAGGCCCGATCATTACGAGCTTCTCGCCGCGCTTGACGGTGAGATTGATATCTTTGAGCACATGCAGGTCGCCAAAGTACTTGTTGAGATGCTTGATCTCGATCATGTCTGCCATGAATGTCCCTTTCCTGCGCTTACACGAATTGCACTATTGTACGGAAAGAACCACGTTTCCGCAGCCCACACTACATTCCCGTAAAGAACCCGCAACCTTCCACCCACTCATTGGGGACAGACTTAAATGAGTACCTGCTCATTGGGCACTCATTTAAGCCCGTCCCCAATGAGCGCCCAGCCCAGCAAAAAGGGGCGCGACCATGACGGCCACGCCCCCTCAACATCAACTATGTACCACTCGGCCCTTACGCAAGCTTTGCACCGACGATCTTTGCCGCAGCAGGCTTATCGAAGTTGCCGCCGGTGGCCTTGCCGAGTGCACCCATGACCTGGCCCATCTGCTTCTTGGACGTGGCGCCCAGCTCGGCGATGACCTGCTCGATCAGGGCCTCGAGCTCCTCGCCCGAAACCTGCGCGGGCAGCAGGCTTTCCAGAATCTTGACCTGCTCGGTCAGGTTGTCGGTACGCTCCTGGTCGGTGCCGGCCTTGATGGACATCTCCAGCGTCTCGCTCGTCTGCTTGATCAGACGCTTGATCATGTTGTTGACGTCTTCCTCGGTCACATCGCGGCGCTCGTTAACCTCGATATTCTTCACCTCGGCCTTGACCTGGCGAATGATGGACAGGCGAACCTTGTCCTTGGCCTTCATGGCCGCGATCATTTCCTTCTGCAGCTCTTCGTTGGTCATCTGCAAATCCTCTCTAATAGCGTGGGCGGCACTCGCGCGAGCACCGCCCCATGATTACTCAGTCGTCGACGAATCGTCGGTCGAGCTCTTGGTGACGCCCTTCAGACTCACGTTATAGGGTACGTCCTTGGGCATGGGGTTGACGGTAATGTCGGCGTCCTTCTTGTACTGCTCCAGCCACTCGCTGTATGCAGCGCTGGCCGCCTGCGTCTTCACCACGTTGGAGACGTACTTCTTGATGTCCTTGGGTACCTGCTTGATGTCATCAACCTGATTATCGACATGGAAGTAGTCGGTGCACTTGATGATGTGGTAGCCATAGGTCGACTCGACGACTTCGCTCACGTCGCCCTTGTTGAGTCCCTCGAGCGCCGTCTGGTAGCTGTCGACGAAGGTGGTGAGCTTATCCCAGCCCACATCGCCCTTCTTCTCCTTGGAACCGGTGTCCTCGGAGTACTGCTCAACGGCGTCCTCAAAGCTCAGCTCGCCGGAGTTGATCTTGTCCAGACACTCCTGCGCCTTGGCCTTGGCGGCAGCCTTGTCCTCGTCGGAAGCGTCGGAATCAACCTTGATCAGGATGTTCGACGAGCGGCGGGCGTCGTTGTAGCTGGACAGGTTTTCGTTGATGTAATCGACAATCTCGCTGTCCTTGGGCTTGCTCGTGGGCGCGACGGCATCCTTGAGTTTCTGCTGCGCCAGACTCTCCTTGAGTGAGCCCTTGTAGGTGTCCTCGGTATAGCCGTAGGTCTTGAGGGTCTTCTTAAAGGCCTTGGCGCCGCCCGCGCTCTTGCACGCGTCCTTCCAAGCCTTCTCGACCTCCTCATCCGACACCGTCACGCCGTTCTCCTTCTGTGCCTGTTGAAGCAGAATCTGCTGCGTGTAGGAGTCGATGAGTTGCTTGCGGTACTTCTTGGGCGTGAGGTCGTTGTCAACCAGATACTGCGCCCAATCCTTGTCCTTGGTGTAGCCGTAGGACGTGCGCATGCTCATGATCTGCTTGGTCACGGTGTCCTCGGTGAGGTTGGTGCCGTTGATAGTAGCAGCAACACCGCCGGTCAGCTTGTAGCCCGAGGTGTCCTCTGCCTGCGACATAAGGCCGGAGCACGCCATGGCCGAGACGGAAAGCAGCATCGCCAGCACGCCGATGACCACCAGAACGATCTTGACGGTCTTAGACACGTACGTCTTGCGCTGCTTCTTACGAGAGCTGGAGGCAGCGCGAGCCTGCTGCTCGGGCGTCGGCGCGGCCTCGGAGTTCTTTTTCTTGTTTGCCATAGTTGGCCTTTCGCATCACGAATCGAACAAACGCCATTGTGTCACAACGCAGCCCCCGCGGCACGCTTGGTACATTGGGGACAGGTTAATCTGCACCATTTTGGTGCAAAGGGGACAGATGTGACACTTGGGGACGTTCTTTATGTGCCGGCACTTGGGGACTGTCCCTTACTGCCGGCAGAAAAGGAACGTCCCCAAGCGCCGACTCAGCCCCACCTTAGAAGTGGCGACGGATGGCGTCGACCATGCCCTGGGGCGTGGTCTGGCCGAGCACGTCGGCTGCGGCATCGGCGTCCATAAAGATGTTCATGAGCGCCTGCAGGGCCTCGACCTGGCCGCCCGGCTCGGCAATACCCAGATTGATGACGATCTGCGCCGGCACCGGAGCGCCCATGCCAGCCATAGCGTTAAATGTCACGGACGCGGCGGGCTTCACCACCGCGATATAGGGCTTGGCCACAAACCCCGGATCGGTATGCGGAATGGCAATGTTTGCCGCCGGCATGGCAAGACCCGTGGGATAGGCATCCTCGCGCGTGCGAACGGCGTCGAGCCAACCGGACGCAATGTAGCCGCGCGGGGCAAGCTCGCCCTCAAGCCGCGCGAACACCTCATCCGGCGTTGCACACTCCCAATCAAAAAACACCAGCTCAGGCGTAAACAGCGCTTCGTTATCCACCATGCGCTCACCTCTCTCGCCTAGTCACCTGCGACATTCTTGAATGACTAGTCGTTAAAGACCGTCGCAGGTGACTACCCAAAAACAAAAGGTGGCCACGCGCGCCTTGGCGCCAATGACCACCCTGACTACTCGGCTAAATTGTACTGTGCACCGCTAGCCGCGAGGCGCGTCAATTGCGACCTTGCCGCTCTCCAGCACGTGGACGCGGCCGTCGGCGAGCATTTGCACGACCTCGGGGTACAGCACGTGCTCAATCGCGTGGATGTGGCACTCGAGCGTGTCGACATCCCAGCCCTCCTCAACAGCCAGCGCGCGCTGGGCGATGATAGGACCGTTGTCGTAGATCTCGTTGGCAAAATGCACGGTCACGCCAGTTACCTTGACGCCGCGCGCAAAGGCATCGTCAATCGCGTGCGCACCGGTAAAGCTCGGCAGCAGCGCCGGATGCAAGTTGACCACGCGGTTGGGAAACGCCGCCAGCAGCGGCGTGTGCACCATGCGCATGTAGCCGGCCATGACCACATACTCGCAACCGCGCTCGAGCAGCTCGTGCGCGATGATCTCGTCGGCGGCGATGGGGTCGGCGTAGACATCCTTGGACAGCGTGAGCGTCTGGATGCCCGCGCGCTCAGCGCGCTGCAAACCCTTAGCCGAAGGACGGCTCGACACCACAAGCTCAATCGAAGCGTTGAGCTTGCCGGCAGCGATCAGATCGATCAGCGCCTGCAGGTTGGTACCCGAACCGCTGATGAGCACACCGATCTTGAGTGGCTCGGCCGTATCGGTGCCGGTCGGACGGGTGTAGGGCACAAAGCCCAGGCCCTCGGCAGCAGCCATCTGCTCGTTAGCGCTCATCGGAGTACACGACCTTACCGGAGCCCTCGACGCACTCGCCCACGCGGAACGGCTTCTCGCCCAGCGCGACCAGGGCCTCGGCCACCGCGGCCTCGTCCTCGGGGGCGACGATCAGGCACAGTCCAACGCCCATGTTGAAGGTCTTGCACGCCTCGTTGGGCGCAAGCTCGGCCTGGCGCGACACATAGGTGATGACGGGCGGAACGTCCCAACCCATCTCGGCACCGTTGCGGGTGACCACGGCGTCGACGTCGTCGGCGAGCGCGCGGTTGAGGTTCTCGGTAATACCGCCGCCAGTGATGTGGGCGATGGCGTGCACCGGAGCGCCGCCGCGGAGCAGCTCAAGAACCGGCTTGACGTAGATGCGCGTGGGGGCCAGCAGAGCGTCTGCCAGCGATGCACCACCAAGCTCCTCGAGCGGGCGGCTCAGCTCCTCGGCCTTAGCGGCGGCCTCGGGCGTGCCCGGCTTAATACCGTCGACGCCGATGACCTTACGCACGAGCGAGTAGCCGTTGGAGTGCACACCGGTGGAAGGCAGGCCCAGAATCACGTCGCCGGGGCGGACGTTCGCGGGGTCGAGCATCTTGGGACGATCGACGACACCCACGGTAAAGCCGGCGAGGTCGTAGTCGGCAGGCGCCATGACGCCGGGGTGCTCGGCCATCTCGCCGCCCACGAGCGCGCAGCCCGCGAGCTTGCAGCCATCGGCCACGCCCTTGATGATCTTTGCCATGTGCTCGGCCTCGATGTGACCGATGGCAACGTAGTCCAGGAAAAACAGCGGCTCGGCGCCCGAAGCCAGAATGTCGTTGACGCACATAGCGACCAGGTCCTGGCCCACCGTCTCGTGACGGTCCATGATCTGGGCGAGCACGAGCTTGGTGCCCACGCCGTCGGTACCGCTAATCAGAATCGGGTCTTCCATATCCTTAAGCGCGGCGGCCGAGAATAAGCCACCAAAGCCACCGATACCGCCGATAACCTCGGGGCGATTGGTGTCCTTGACCATCTGCTTAATAGCGTCGACGGCGCGGCCGCCCTCAGCGGTATCGACGCCGGCATCCTCATACGTCACATGCTTGCTGTCGCTCATCTGAGCCTTCCTCTCCCACTACCGTCCGCCGCGCGGGCGCCAAACGGTGCTCATAGTTGCGTTCATTTCGGCGTGTGCCATAACAGCACACGCCGTCATATCAACAAAACAGCAGGTAAAACCTACCAGAATAAACCTGTCCCTACATGGCAGGCTTTAGGCCTCGCCGTGCTCCTCTTCCCAGCTGCGGTCGTCGTATTTCTCGACCACGGCGTCGTCGTCAAAGTGCAGCGGCTTATCCAGGTTGCGGGGCTTAAAGCCCTCCATAAACTTATCGCGGCCAAAGCTCTCGGGAATCGCCACGGGGTAGCGGCCGGTAAAGCACGCATCGCAGTAGCCGCCCTTGGGCATGACCTTCAGCAGGCCCTCGACCGAAAGGAAGGCCAGCGAATCGGCGCCGATATACTCGCAAATTTCGTCGACCGTCTTGTTGGCGCTGATAAGCTGCGACTGCACGTCGGTATCGATGCCGTAGAAGCACGGCCAGATGACCTCGGGCGAGTTGATGCGGATGTGAATCTCCTTGGCACCAGCGTTGCGCAGCATCTTGACGAGCTGCACCATGGTGGTGCCGCGCACGATGGAGTCGTCGATGACGACCAGGCGCTTGCCCTCGATGTTGTCGCGCAGCGGGTTGAGTTTCATGCGCACGCCCATGGCGCGCAACTCCTGCGTAGGCTCGATAAACGTACGACCCACGTAGCGGTTCTTGATGAGGCCCTCGCCAAAGGGAATACCGCTCTCGTGCGAATACCCCTCCGCGGGCGGCAGGCCGGAGTCGGGCACGCCGATGACCAGGTCGGCCTCGACGGGCTCCTCGTGCGCCAGCTGACGGCCCATGTCGTAACGGCAGGCATAGACGCTCTTGCCGTTCATGATGGAGTCGGGACGGGCGAAGTAGACCTGCTCAAAGATGCAGTTGGCGGGCTCTTCGGCTGCAGGCACGCCCTGCTCGGATACCAGACCCTCGGCGCTGATGCGCAAGATCTCGCCGGGACGGACGTCACGGACGTACTCGGCACCCACGATGTCGAGTGCGCAGGTCTCGGAGGCAACGACCCAGCCGCCGGCGCGCGTGACATGGACGGCGGGGGCGGCCGGCCCCGGGCCGCCCCGTGGGCGTGCC
>UQJA01000037.1 GCA_900541285.1 uncultured Collinsella sp. | reverse complement strand
CAGTGCTCATCCGGGCGGACGCGCGGAGCCTCGTCGGGCGCGGCGCGGGGCTCTCGGACGCCTCGCTCGCGCGCAAGCGCGACGTGGTCGAGCGCGCTATCTACGCGAACTCGCCCGATCCCGCCGACCCGATCGACGTACTCTCGAAGGTGGGCGGCTTCGACATTGCGGCGATGTGCGGCTTCTACCTGGGGGCCGCGGCCTCGAAGGCGCCGGCGCTCCTCGACGGGGTCATATCCTGCACGGCGGCCCTGTGCGCGGCGCGCCTGTGCCCTAACGCCTTGGGCTACCTCGTGGGCACCCACGCATCAAGCGAGCCCGCAAGCCAGGAGCTCCTTCGCGAGCTCGGCATAAAGGCACCCCTCGACGCAGGCATGCATTTGGGCGAGGGCGCGGGCGCCATGGCGTATCTGCCCCTTCTGGATTCGGCGCTGCGCGTGTACCGGGATGGGAAGACGTTCACGGCGACCGGCATGGCTGCTTACGAGCATTTCGAGGCCGGGAAATGACGGTGACGCTCGTCATCGGCGCCGCCGCGAGCGGCAAGAGCGCCTACGCCGAGTCCCTGTGCCTCGGGCATGACGGCCCCCGCGTGTACCTGGCAACGATGGAACCCTTTGGGGAAGAGGGCGCCCGCCGCATCGCGCGCCATCGGGCGCTGCGCGAGGGCAAGGGGTTTTCCACCCTCGAGCGCACGCGTGACGTGGGCGCCGCAGTGTCCGGGCTTCCGCGCGGCTGCACGCTTCTTTTGGAGGACGTGGGCAACCTGGTTGCGAACGAGCTCTTCGCGGAAGGCGGCTTGTCCCCACGTGACCCCGACGCTGCGGCGCGCGAGGTGCTCGGAGACATCGAACGGCTCGCTCAGGCCGCAGCGTATACGGTGGTGGTCTCCGTCGACGTGTTCGCCGATGGGATGCGCTACGATGAGGGGACCGAGGCATGGAGGCGCGCGCTCGCGCGCGTGAACGCGGGCGTGGCGGCGCTGGCCGACCGCGCAGTCGAAGTGGTATGCGGGATTCCCGTGTGGATGAAAGGCGAAGGACCTACAAGGTGAAGATAGCAGAGGCAATCTGCGCGGCGTTCGGAACGTTCTCGCGCATCCCCGTCCCGAAATCGGCCTGGACCGATTTCGGATCAACCCATGCGCTTGCCGCGTTTCCCCTGGTGGGCCTTGCGGAAGGCTTCCTCATGACGGCGTGGGGGCACGTGGCGAACCTGCTCGGCGTGCCCGCGACCATCGTCGCGGCCGTGCTCGTGGCGTTGCCTGTGGCGGTGACGGGAGGCATCCACCTAGACGGGCTCTGCGACACCTCAGATGCGCTTGCAAGTTGGGCCCCGCGCGAGCGAAAGCTCGAGATCATGCACGACCCGCGGGCGGGCGCCTTCGGGGTCATCGGTGTTGTCGTGTACCTTATTTTGCAGTTTTCCCTGTTCACCGCGCTGCCGCTTACGGCGGGGGCGTTCCTCGCGCTTCTGTGCTCGCTCGTGTTCTCCCGCGCGCTTTCGGGGCTCGCCGTAGAATGCTGGCCTGCCGCGCGGGCGGACGGCATGGCCGCGGGGCTCTCGCCTGCGAAGAAGCGCGCGGCGATCGTCGTGCCGCTTTGCGCTTTCGCCGCGGCTTCGGCTGCAGGGATGGTCGCGTGCGCTCAGGCAGTCGGTGCTCTTATGGCGGTGGCGGGGCTTTTGGCGCTCGCGTGGTACCGCCATGTTGCCCTGTCCCGCTTCGGCGGGGTGACGGGTGATTTGGCCGGATGGTTTCTGCAATGGTCCGAGCTCGCGATGCTCGCCGTGCTGGTGGCGGGGGGCATGCTCCTATGATACTCGTGATAGGTGGCGCGCATTCGGGGAAGAGGACCTTCGTGCGCGAAAAGCTCGGGTTCGCGGCGGACGATTTCGTCGACGCGGCACAGCTTGCGGAGGGCGGCGTGCCCGCGGCTTTTGCCGGCCGCGTCGCGTACCGTGCTGAGGAACTTGTACGCGCGCTCGATGCTGACCGGGCGCTTGAGCGGCTGATCGGCATCGACGCAGTGATTCTGCCCTTGGTCGGCTCGGGGGTCGTCCCCATGCGTGCGGAAGACGCCCAATGGCGCGAGCGCGCGGGGCGCCTGGGATGCGCGCTCGCTGCGCGCGCCGACGTCGTCGTGCGCATGACGTGCGGGATTCCCCAGGTCATCAAAGGAAACCTTGCCGATGCGCCTCGAGGGACGCAGGGCGCGGGCGCGCCTTTGGAAGTCTTCTTCGTGCGCCATGGTGCCACGGCGGGCACGGAAGACCATCGCTACAGCGGGGCGGGCACCGACGAGCCCCTGTCGAGCGCGGGCGAGCGCGCTTTGCGCGACCTCGCGTGCGATCGTGACGTGTTCAGTGTTATCACGAGCGGCATGGCCCGCACCGACCAGACGGCGCGCATCCTCTTCCCGAACGCGGAGCTTATGGCGTGCCCCGGTCTGCGCGAGATGGATTTCGGTGACTTCGAGGGGCGAAACGCCGCCGAGCTTAAAGAGGATGTGCGCTACCGCGCCTGGGTAGACTCCTGGTGCGAGACGCGCTGCCCGCATGGCGAGGGCAAGAGCGATTTCACCCGCCGTGTCGTCGCGGCGTTTCGGGAGGCGTGCGAATCGGAGCGCGCCCAGGGGAGTGGGCGCGCCGTCTTCGTCGTTCACGCGGGTACCGTGAAAGCACTGCTCTCCGAGCTAGCTGTCCCGAAAATGGGATACTTCGACGTGCATACCGAGCCGGGCGGCGCATGGGCCGCCACCTGGGATGGGCGCTGCCTTCGCGACGTTCGCCCCGCTTCGGGGGGCGATGTCCGGTGATGACGATTCTTGCCGTCGCCGCCGGGTTCGCGGCCGACCTTGCCTTCGGCGACCCGCGCTGGCTTCCCCATCCCGTCGTCGCCATGGGGCGCGCGATCACGTGGGCCGAATGCCGCCTGCGGCGCGCATTCCCGCAAACGTCCGCGGGCACGCGCGCCGCAGGGCTTGTGCTCGCCGTGGCGCTTCCGCTTGCGTGTGGGCTTTTGACCTGGGGAATCCTGCATCTTTGCGGCATGGTTCACCCCGGCTTGCGCTTTGTGGCCGAGGCATGGGCGAGCTATCAGATTCTCGCGGCATGCGAGCTGCGCCGCCAGAGCCTGGCCGTGGCCCGCGCGTTCTCGAAGGGCGGCCTTGTCGCGGCGCGCGAAGCCGTCGGGCTCATCGTGGGACGCGACACGTCTGTTCTCGACGAGCAGGGCGTTGCGCGCGCCGCCGTGGAAACGGTGGCGGAGAACGCGAGCGACGGCGTCATCGCGCCGCTTTTCTACCTTATGATCGGGGGTGCGCCCTTGGGCATGGCGTACAAGGCGGTGAACACGCTCGACAGCATGGTGGGCTACAAAAATGAGCGCTACATCGACTTCGGCTGCGCCTCGGCGCGCCTCGACGATGCGGTGAACTGGATTCCCTCGCGCTTATCGGCCCTGCTCATGATCGCCGTGTGCCCGATCGTCGGTCTCGACGCGCGCGGGGCGGCGCGCATCTGGCGCCGCGACAGGCGTCGCCATGCGAGCCCGAACGCGGCGCAGACCGAGTCAGCGTGCGCGGGCGCGCTCGGGCTGCGTCTGGCAGGACCCGCGGTGTATTTCGGCAAGCTCGTTGAGAAACCGACGATAGGCGACGCGTCCCGCGAAATCGAGTGGGGCGACATCGCCCGGGCGACAAGGCTCATGCTCGCCGCGTCCGTATGCGCGCTCGTCGTCTTCGGTGCCGCGCGTGCGGCGGTCGTGCTCGCCGTGGGGGCGATGGCATGAGGGAAGACCACGCCGCGCCCCGGGTTGCCGGGGGAATCCTGCGCGCCCGTGCGCATGGGGGTAGCACGCAATCGCTCGGCATCGCTTGCGAAGGGGGCGCCTCCGACCTCATTGACTTCTCGGTGAACGTGAATCCGGCAGGGCCCTCGCCGCGCGCCCTCGCCGCAGCTTGCAAGGCGCTTTCTCGAATCGACGCCTACCCCGATAGGGAAAGCCTCGCCCTCGTTCGCGCCCTAGCGCGCGCCCAGGGCATACCCGAAGATACTATCGTCTGCGGCGCGGGCGCGTCCGACATCATCTGGCGGCTCGCCGCGGCGGTGCGCCCGAAACGCATCGTCGTGTGCGCGCCGACGTTTTCTGAATATGCGGAGGCGGCATCGTACTACGGCGCATGCGTGCAGGAGTTCCCGCTCTCCGAAGCGGACGACTTCGACGTGCCCGCCTCCTTCGCCCGCGCGATTGGGGGGCCGGGAGACGTGGCGTACCTCTGCAATCCGAACAACCCGACGGGGCGCCTCGTCGACCCCAGCGTGATCGATGCCGCGGCTTGCCGCCGCGAGCCGGGGGGGGTGCCCGCTGCGAGCAGGTGGGCGCGCTGCTCGTCGTGGACGAGTGCTTCCTCGGATTTGCGCCCGACGCCCGCGAAAGGAGCGTGGCTGCACGCGCCGCGTGTTCGCGCCATGTGGCCGTGCTCTCCGCGTTCACCAAGCTCTACGGAATGGCGGGGTTGCGGTTGGGATATCTGATCAGCGGAAACGCCCAACTCATCGAGGGGATTCGCCGGGCTGGGCAGGCGTGGCCCGTCTCCTCGGTCGCCGAGGCCGCGGGCATCGCCGCCCTGGAAGACGTTGAATACGTCTCGCGCACGCGCGATGTATTGGCAGGCGAGCGAGCGTGGCTTTCCCACGAGCTCTCCTCGCTCGGGCTTTCCGTCGTGCCGTCGGATGCGAACTTCCTTTTAGTCCGCACGCCGGCGAAAGACATCCCCGAGCGCCTGTATAAACAGGGGGTTTTGGTCCGCACGTGCGACTCGTTTTCGGTACTGTCCCGTTTCTGGTGCCGCGTCGCGGTGCGCACGCGCAAGGAGAATGCCCGGCTTGCGATGGCGTTCAGCCGCGTGCTTCGGGCGGAAGGCGCATCGGGCGAAGGCGAACCCGACGAACGGGGCGGTGCTTCTTGCGGCGGCGCTATGGCGGGCGCGGATGGCCGAGGCTCGGCGAAGGAGGTCGATACCCGTGGGTAGGGCGAAGCCCATCATGATCCAGGGCACCATGTCGAACGCGGGGAAGAGCCTGCTTGCGGCGGGACTGTGCCGTGTGCTTTCGCAGGACGGCCTGCGCGTGGCTCCCTTCAAGAGCCAGAACATGGCGCTCAACAGCGGTGTCACGGCCGACGGGCTAGAGATGGGGCGCGCCCAGATCATGCAGGCCGAGGCGTGCGGCATCGCGCCCGACGTGCGCATGAACCCCATTCTGCTCAAGCCCGAAAGCGACCACCGAAGCCAGCTCATCGTGGCCGGCAAGGCGCAGGGAGCCTTCGCTGCGAGGGACTACTTCGCGCGAAAGAAGGCGCTCATGCCGCAGATTTTGGAGGCGTTCGATTCGCTCGCGGAGGATAACGACGTCATCGTTATCGAGGGCGCCGGCAGCCCCGCCGAAATCAACCTTTCCGAAAACGACATCGTCAACATGGGGCTCGCGCGCGCCGTGTCCTCCCCCGTGTTGCTCGCGGGCGACATCGACCCAGGCGGGGTGTTTGCCCAGCTCTACGGTACGGTCGCGCTCTTTGCGCCCGAGGATCGCGCGCTTTTGCGGGGACTTGTGGTGAACAAGTTCCGCGGCGATGTGGAAATCCTGCGCCCGGGTTTGGCCCCGCTCGAGAAGATGTGCGGGGTTCCCGTCGTGGGTGTCGTGCCGTATCTTACGCTCGACCTGGACGACGAGGACTCGCTCGCGCCGCGCCTATCTGCCCGCGAGGCGCGCGGTGTCATCGACGTCGCCGTCGTGCGTCTTCCGCATCTGTCGAACTTCACCGACTTCGACCCGCTTTCGCGCGTGCCCGGCGTGGGCGTGCGCTATGTTTCCTCGACGACCGATCTGGGCCGACCCGACCTGGTGGTGCTTCCCGGCTCAAAGACCACGCTCGACGACGCGCGCTGGCTTGCGGCTAGCGGCATCGGAGCCTGTGTACGCGCGCTTTCGGGCGCGGGCACACCGGTGCTCGGCATATGCGGAGGCTACCAGCTCTTGGGAGACGAGCTTTCCGATCCGCACGGCAGGGAAGGCGCTGGCACCGCGCGCGGGCTCGGGCTCATCCCTGCAAGTACGGTGTTCAAGGAGGAAAAGCGCCTCGCCCAGTCGGAGCTGCGCATCACGGGCGCCCAAGGCGCGTTCTCGGTGTGGAACGGCATGACGGCGCGCGGGTACGAGATTCACGACGGCGAAACGACCGTCTCCTGCGCCCCTGCGGGCACGATTGGCGGCAAACCAGAAGGCGCGGCCTGCGGAAACGTGTTCGGAACCTATCTCCACGGCCTGTTCGACGAACCGGGGGTGGCGCTCGCCCTCGCGCGCTCGCTTGCGCGTATACGCGGCCTGCCCGAGAGCGTCGTGGGTGCTGCGGGCGCGGCGTCCGCGGCCGATCACCGTGCGCGCGAGTTCGACCGCCTGGCCGACGGCGTGCGCGGGGCGCTCGACATGGAGTATGTCTACCGCATTATCGAGGAGGGCGTATGATCCACGTGTATCATGGCGACGGCAAAGGCAAGACCACGGCGGCGATGGGCCTCGCCCTTCGCATGCTCGCCGCAGGCCGCCGCGTCGTCGTCGTGCAGTTCCTGAAAGACGGCGAAAGCGGGGAGGCGCGACTGCTCGCCGAGCATTTCGGCGTGCCCGTGTTCGCGGGGAAGGTGTCGGAAAAGTTTACCTGGTCCATGACGTCGGAAGAACTTGCCGCGACGTGCGAGCTGCACGATGGGAACCTTGCTTCCGCGCTCGCCGAGCTCAAGGGCGCGCAGGAGGGGCTGCTCGTGCTCGACGAGGCGCTCGACGCGCTTTCGAAGGGGCTTGTCGACGAGGAGCTCGTGGACCGCGCGCTCGATATGTCCGCGCGCGGCGTCGAAGTAGCGCTCACCGGGCGCGCGCCTTCCCGCAAGATCGTGGAGAAGGCCGACTACATAACCGAGATGCAGTGCGAGAAACACCCCTACGCTCAGGGGATATGTGCAAGGGAAGGAGTGGAGTACTAGATGGATTCCAAGGAGATGGCGCCTGGCGACATCGAGCGGCGCAGCTTCGAGATCATCACCGAGCTGCTGGGAGACCGTAAGCTGGACCCTGAAAATGCGCTTGTGATCAAGCGCGCGGTCCCCCGCCGCTCGAAGAGCCCGTCGTGAAGCGCGTCATCCATACCACTGCCGACTTCTCGTACGCCGATTCCCTCGTGTTCACCCATGACGCCGCGCACTGTGCGCTCGACGCACTGCGCGCAGGGGCCACGGTGCTCACCGACACGAACATGGCGCTCGCAGGCATAAGCAAGCCCGCACTCGCGAAGATCGGCTGCAAGGCCGTGTGCTACATGGCCGACCCTGATGTCGCCGCGGCTGCGCGCGCCGCGGGTACGACTCGCGCCGTTGCGAGCATGGACAAAGCTTGCGACATCGAGGGTCCGCTCATCGTGGCCGTCGGCAACGCTCCCACAGCACTTCTGCGCCTCGCCGAGCTCATGGACGCGGGGAAGATCGCGCCCGCGCTCGTCGTTGGGGTGCCGGTCGGGTTTGTGAACGTGGTCGAGGCGAAAGAGGAGCTACTCGCGCGACGCGTGCCGGCCATCGTCGCGAGGGGTCGCAAGGGCGGCTCTACCGTGGCGGCCGCCATTATGAACGCGCTGCTCTACCAGATCACGCGCCCAGGCGGCCCGAAGTGACGGCGCCCGCATCCGCGCCGGCGCTGCGCATCTTCGCCGGCACCACCGAGGGCCGCCTTCTGTGCGAATGGGCGAGCGGGTCGGGCATCCCCGCCCTTGCCTACGCGGCAACCGAGTACGGAGGCGAGCTTTTGGGCGAACTTCCGGGCATCGAGGTGCATGCGGGCAGGCTCGACGAGGCCGACATGGAGCGCGAGCTTTCCGGCGCGCGCATCGTCGTCGACGCCACGCACCCCTTCGCTACGCTCGCAAGCGGCAACATCCGGGCCGCTTCGCTCGCCGTGGGTGCACGATGCCTGCGCCTTGCGCGCTCGGCTGAGGCGCTACCCAAAGGCGTCGTGTCGGTCGCGTCGATCGCCTGCGCGGCGCGCTTTCTCTCCGAGAACCCGGGTCGTGCGCTTCTCACGACGGGGAGCAAGGAGCTTGCTCCCTACACGCGCGTCGCCGATTTCACGGAGCGCTTCTTCGTGCGTGTGCTCCCGCTGCCCGGTGCTATAACGAAGTGCATCGACGCGGGGTTTTCGCCGTCGCACGTCATCGGTATGCAGGGGCCCTTCACCCGCGAGCTCAACGAGGCGATGCTTCGGCAGGTGAGCGCCCAGTGGCTTGTGACCAAGGACTCGGGTACCGTAGGCGGCACGGCCGAGAAGCTCGCCGCCGCGCGCGACGCGGGGGCGAGCTGCATCGTGGTCACCCGTCCCGCCGAGGGAGGCGGGGCCCTTTCGCTTCGGGAAGTGGAAGACGCGCTTTTACGGGAGTTCGCGCGCTAGGCGCTCTAATTCACCGCAACTTGTTGGTGGTGGCTTACTGGTAGCGTAGGCACTCCACCGGGTCGAGCTTTGCCGCGCGGCGAGCGGGATAGAAGCCAAAGATTACGCCGATGCCGACCGATACGGCAAACGCGATCAACACTGTCGTAATGGAGAAGCTTGGCGTGATCGTCCCGGTAGCTCCAAACTCGCTCATGATGCCCGAGCTTGCGGCAAAGAACGTGAGTCCCCATGCCAGCAGATAGCCAATCAGGACACCCAGCAGGCCACCGGTGACGCACAGTGCCGAGGACTCGGCCAAAAACTGCGCGGTGATATCGCGACGACTGGCGCCCAGAGCGCGGCGGATGCCGATCTCGCGGATGCGCTCGGTCACGTTGGTGAGCATCATATTCATAATGCCGATACCGCCGACAAGCAGCGAGATGCTGGCGACAGCACCCATGATGAGCGAGAATGCGCCCATAAAGGAGTTGAGTGCATCGATGGCGCTTTTCATGGAGGTCGCCGATACACTGTCGTACTCATCATCCTCCGCGATGCCCTTCATTGCGCGCACCTTGGACTCGATGGTCTTGCAGAGCTCATCCATGTCCGTGCCCTCGGCGGCAAGTGCCGTCACACTGGGGAATGAAGGATTCTCGTCGCCAAACAACTCGGAGATGGTTTCGCGTGGCATATACAGCGTAAGCGAGCCCATGGAGTCGCTGCCGCCATCAATCACGCCTACAATCTGCACCTCGCCGTTGGACACCTTGATGGTTTTCCCCAGCGCATCCTGTTCGTTGCCGTAAAGCTGATCGGCGCCGTTGCGGCTGATGAGCGCCACGCGCGAGCCTGACTGGGACTCGGCCTGGGAATAGGTGCGCCCCGCAACGAGCTTGCTGGCCCCCACGGCGTCGAGCATGTCGCTATCGACACCTTGTGCCATGACGGTATAGCTTTTATCGCCGGTCTTGTACTCGGTATACGCGCTGTCGACAATGCCGATCTGCTCTATCTGCGGCACCAGTTTTTGAAGCTTCTCGATGTCCGACTCGGTGAGTTCTTGCGACGAATAGATTTGCACCATGCGTGCCGCATTGAGACCCAGACTGTTGACCAGGCTGTTTTGGATGCCGCCGATGAGCGAAGTCATGGCGATTACCGAGGCGATGCCGATGACAATGCCCAGGATGGTGAGCAGGCTGCGCCCCTTGTTGGCTTCGAGCGAGTGAAGGGCTTCCTGGATGAGATCGCGGGCGCTCATGCCACCACTCCTTTCGTCGGGTTGACGCAGGCGGAAATCATGGGCAGGCTATCTACGGCGCTGCGCAGGGTTCGCGGTGCATGTGGAATATACGCGCCGTCGTGAATGCGACCGTCGCGGATGGTCACGGCACGGTCGGCCTCGGCGGCGATGCCGGGGTCGTGTGTGATGAGCACGATGGTCTTGCCGCGCTCCTGAAGCTTGTGGAATGTTTCCATGACGAGCGCTCCGGTTGCGGAGTCCAGGTTTCCCGTCGGCTCATCGGCCAGGATGATGGGCGGGTCATTGACAAGGGCGCGCGCGATGGCGACACGCTGCATCTGGCCGCCCGAGAGCTCGGATATGCGGTGGTCCCAGTGGTCGACCGGTAGCGTGACGGCCTGCAGCGCGTGCACGGCGCGCATTTCGCGCTGGCTTCGGGGCACATTGGTGTAGGCCAGCGGCAGCATGACGTTTTCGATAACCGACAGGCGCGGCAGCAGGTTGAAGCTCTGAAAGACAAAGCCGATGCTCAGGGCGCGGACTTCGGTGAGCTCGTCATCATCGAGCTCGGCCACGTTAAGCCCTTGCAGGTAGTAGTCGCCTGCCGTTGGCTTATCCAGGCAGCCGAGGATGTTCATGAGCGTTGATTTGCCCGAGCCCGATGGGCCAGTGATGGCGACGAATTCGCCGGGATTTACCGCCAGGCTCACGTTGTGCAGGATGTGGGCGCACCCCGCCTCGCTCTCAAAGATGCGGTGCACGTTGCGGATGTCGATAACGGGACGCATTACATGCCCTCGTCGGCAGACATACTGCCCGAATCCGCGCCGTAGCCGCCGTCAGCCGTTGCGTCCGCTCCGGTGTCCATGACGAGGGTGTCGCCATCGCGCAGCTTGGTAACCGGCACGCCAGGGTTGATCTCGTTGCCCTGGTCGTCGTGCTTGACCTGCGTCTTGCCGACTACGGCTTCGTTGTCGTTTTGCGTCACGACGGTCACCTTCACGCGACGGGTTTGCTTGCCCTCGTCATCAGTCGCCACGTTGACGTAATAGTGTTCGCCGTCTTCGGTCATGAGCGCCATCGTCGGCACCATCACCACGTCGTCGAGCTGCTCGGTCACCACCGATACCTCGGCCGTCATGCCCGGCTTCAGGCGCGCGTCGGGCGCCTCGATGAGGATGTCGACGTTAAAGGTTACGCTGCCGCCGCCACTGTTGGCGGCGTCGGAGTTTGCCACCGACGCGATAGCCGTGACGGTGCCCTGGCTCACGATATCGGGAAACGCGGGATACGTGACGTTGGCGCTCTGCCCAACGGCGATCTTGGCGATGTCCTTTTCGCCCACCTGCACGGTCACCTTCATCTTGGACATGTCGGCGATCTGCATGCACTGCTTGCCGCCGCTCGTATCGCTTTCGCCCATGATCATGCCGCCTGTAACCGTGGCGCCCACTTTGGCATTGAGCTCCACGATGCTGCCCGAGCTCGGGGCCGTGACCGTACGGCTGGCGGCCTTGGCGTTCGCCTGATCAAGGTTTGCCTGGGCCGAAGCGAGGCTGCGCTGCGCGGCCGATACGGCGTTCGTGTCCGCTGATGCGTCGGAGACGCCAGCCGCTGCGGAAGCTCCATCGACGTCCGTCGTTGGGGTGGCCTGCGCGGCAGCTGCGGCTTTCTGCGCGTTGGCGAGGTCTTCCTGAGCGGCTACAACTGCACGTTGCGCCTCGGCAACGTTGCGATCGAGCTCGTCGTTTTTAATGGTCATAAGCACGTCGCCCTCGTTGACGGATTGGCCCGCCTGCACGTTGATCGAATCGACCGTACCGTCGACAGAAGGGGAGACCACTGAGGACGAAATGGGTTTGAGCTGGCCTTTAGCCTCGACCGTTGTGGTAAACGTGCCCTCGGTCACCATGTCGGTCACAGGCCCGCTAGCGCCCTGAGGCTGCGCATTGATAACCAGGGTTGCGACAATGGCAATGAGCGCGATGGCACCTACGACACCGACGGCAATGCCGCGTCGAATCAGCTTTTTGCGTCGACGTTCGGCACGTTTTGCTTTGAGCTTGGCATATGCCTCTTCATCGGAAATCTCGGCCGCATCGTTCGCGCGTCCGCTCTGCTTATCGGCATGTACGTTTGTAACCAGAGGAATCGTTTCGGTGACATCTTCGGGCGTGTGCTCGGTATCATCCGGGCCCGGGGTGGTCGTGGGGACATTCGGCATAGCGTCTCCTTTATAGAAAGTACCTTGATAAGTATATGCGCCCACCGGTTGGGGTGGGCGCATGGGACGGTTTCTTTCGGAACTGTTAGATTGGTCGCAGCAGTTCCACGTTGTAGGAATGCGCGCGTTGCACTACGAGTGGACAACCACGCACAGGCCGACTTTGATGCAGTCGTGAAGTGCCTTGGCGTCGGCCAGTCGCAGGTTGATGCACCCGTGGCTGCCGCACCACTTGTACGACTCGGCGTTATCGAAGCTCTTGTCGTTTTGCCAGGTGGCATCGTGGAAGCCGATCATGTTGCCCTCAAACGGCATCCAGTAGCTCACCGGACTCTCGTATTTGGGCTTACCGGTCTCGGGGTCCTTGGCTCCGATCAGGGTGCTGCCGCCGTCGTTGCTGTTGATCTGCCACACGCCCTCGGGGGTGGCGTCTTCGCCCGGTTTGCCGGAAATAAAGTTGGCCTCCCAGACGATATTACCGTTCTCGTCATAGTAGCGCGCGTGCTGCTCGGACAGGTCGACGTCGATGTATGCCTTCCAGTCGGGCTCTCCCTTTGCGGTAAAGGTGTCGGCCTTCTGGGAGTACTTGATCTCGATCTCGCCGGTCTGCTTGTTGTTAATAGCGTCTTCGACCTGCTTGGCGAGCGAGCTGCTGTCGATGGACCAACCAAAGTCACCGCCTTCGACGGCGCACTGCTTGCCATCGGCGCGCGTCCACCAGCGAGTGGAGCCCACGGTATTAAAGCCGTTGGCGAGCTCGGCTGCCCAGCTACTGATCTGCGACGTATCGAGCGTGGGGTTGGCCGGATCGGCAAAGCTGATCCACTGCAACACGGAGCTGCCATCAACCTTTCCGGCATCCTCGCCGTTGAGCTTAAGGGTCACGTTGACGCCCAGGAAGTTGTTGGCGGCATCACATGCAGCCTGAATCTGATCATCGGTCAGCGTTCCATTGAGCGGCTCATAGGCATCGTTGCCGAGCTTAGAAAGATCTACGGTCTCGGCCAGCGAGGCAAGCTCGAGCTCGGCATACTTAATGACATGCTCGCGGTTGAGTTTTTCGTTGGAGCGCGCCTTCTCGACGGTAAACTTGCCGGCCTGCTCGTCATAGGAGCTATTGGCCTCGAACGTGCCCGAACGTCCTTCGTTAAACTCGTCGATGGCGGCGCCCAGATCCTTCTCAAACTTCTTTTGGTCAAAGGTATCGGAGAGCATGGACAGGTCGACGTCTTGATCAAGATCGACTTCGTTGGTGGTAGCGGTTGTTTTGGTCTTGCCGCTTAAGGATTCCACAAGGCGGACCGGCCATACAAAGGCTTCGTTGTGGCTGATGATCTCTTTTGCTGCAGCTTCGCCATCGACGATGGGTTCATCGGACTCGGGCTGATAGGTCCAGCTAAAGTCATCTCCTGTCACGGTGAGCTTATAGTGCTTCCATGCCGAGTTGACCTTGGTGGCGGCAGACGAAGCGTTGGAGAACGAGACGTCGACGCCGGCGATGGTGGTGTTGGGGTAGGCTACCTGCGAAAACGCTACGACGCCTACGATATAGACAATGACGATTAGACCCAAGACGACAAAGAGCGTCGTCTTTTTGCCCGACTTATTGTTGCCGGCGGACTTGCGCGCGGGGCCGCGATCGCCTCGAGCGTGCGTGGGGGGCAGCTTGGGCGCGTTGCCGTTTGCCTGGCGTTGCTGACGTTGTTGACGCTGCTGGTTCGGGCGTTGGGAAGCGTTTGTCGCACCACGCTGCTGACCGTGGCTCGGCGCGATAGGACGCGGCGACTGAACGCCGCCGGTGTGCCTGCTCGGCTGCTGCGGATCGGGAATCAGTTGAGTTCGATCGTTTTGCGACATCGTATGCATATCCTTCGATTTTCGCCTTGCGGTTCATCGTGTTTTTACTGGGCTTGCATTATAGCGATTGCCCTGCTGTTTGTGGTACGGAAACGGTGGCATTCAAAAGAGGTGGGACATTAGTCCCACCTTTGAGTCGTTCTTTGCCGCTATCCGCACACACCGCATTTTGCACAGGCCGAAAGTGCGGCCGGAGCCTGCGCGATGCCGCCCTTTGCCGTCTCGCGCAGCGTGGCCGGCAACGCGTGGCCCACCGAGAGCATGACATGTGCCATCTGGTCAAACGGCACCAAGCTCTTAATGCCTGCGAGGGCGAGTTGTGCCGAGCTAAAGGCCGCTGCCACGCCAATGGCGTTGCGGTTTTGGCAGGGCACCTCCACGAGGCCACCGACGGGGTCACAAACGAGGCCCAGCAGGTTACTCAGCGCGATGGAACTGGCGTCGAGCGCCTGCTCGGGCGTGCCGCCGAGCATCTGCACCAGCGCGGCGGCTGCCATGGCGGCGGCGCTTCCCACCTCGGCTTGACAGCCACCCTCGGCGCCGGCGACGCAGGCGCTCGTGGTGAGGTTGAGGCCGATGGCGGCTGCGCAGTAGAGCGCGTCCATGACTTGCTCGTCGTCGAGCTGCAGGCGATCGGCGAGCGCCAGCACGCAGCCGGGCACAACACCCGCGGACCCTGCCGTGGGGGCGGCGACAATCACGCCCATGGTAGCGGAGCGCTCGAGCACGGCCATGGCGCGGGCAACGGCGTCGGTCTGGACGGCGCCCATCAGGCTTGCACTCAAATCGTTGCAGCGGGTTGCTTCGACGAGCTTGGCCTCGCCGCCGATAAGCCCGCCGAGCGAGCGTTGCGGATTGGCGATGGGGGCCGTGGTCTCCTCGCGCATGACGTCGAGCACGCGGCGCATGGCGGCGACGGCGTGGGCCTCGCCGGTCAGACGCGCCTCGCGAACGGCCATGACGGCGCCGATGCTGAGCCCCAGTTCCTCGCACGCATCGAGCAGCTGCTCGCCGTCGTCGAAGATTTCCTTGGCCGAGACGCCGGGGGAGATCGACGAGGCAGAACCGGGGAGCTCGATAAACGTTGCGTAATCGACATTGTCGAGCTTGCGCAGCATGGGGACGACGGTGTCGTCGGGCGCGCCGTCGGTCTCAAAGACGGAGTAGGCCTGGCCGCCCACTTCGGTGCGGTAGGTGCGGCAGAAGGCGATGTTTACATGGGCGTAGGCGAGCAGGTTGGTGAGCGCGGCGAGTACACCGGGGACGTCCTTGTGCGCCACGAAGAGCGTGGAATACATGCCCGAGATGTCGACGCCGACGCCGTTAATGCGGCTGATGCGCATCTTGCCGCCGCCCAGGCTCTCGCCGCGGACCTGTGCCGTGGCGCCCGTGTCGTCGACCATGTCGATGTCGACGGTGTTGGGGTGGATGGACGCGTCGTCGCCCTTGATGTCAAAGTGATATTCGAGGCCCTGCTCGCGTGCGAGGTCGAAGGCCTGCTTGATGTTCTCGTCATCGGTGTCGAGGCCCAGTATGCCCGCGACGAGCGCACGGTCGGTGCCGTGGCCGCGGTAAGTGTGGGCGAAGGAGTTCCACAGGCCAAAGGTGACTTTGGTGATGCGGCCTTCCAGCAGGCTGGCGGCAACTTGGGCGCAGCGCAGGGCGCCGGCGGTGTGCGATGAGCTGGGGCCGACCATGACGGGGCCCAAGATCTCGAATGCCGAGGTCGTAGCTAGTGTTTGCGGCTTGCCTGCCATATGCGCTCCTGTTCTATCCCGTCGTCCCGAGGGA
>UQJA01000036.1 GCA_900541285.1 uncultured Collinsella sp. | reverse complement strand
GGGAGCCGTGGCGGGCGCCGTCGCGGCAGCGGATTCCGTCGCGGCGCCTTGCGGTGCCACGATGTCGAGCGCAATCGGTGCAAAGGCGATTTCTTCCAGATAGGCCTCAATGGTTGGCTGATGCTTTTTGAGCTGCGCGATGGCAAAGCGCGAGGGGGCCTCGATCGTGAGCGTATCTTCGGTCAGGCTTATGGCGCGCGATTGCCCCAGCATGTTGATGAGGCGTGCATCTTGGCCGTCGCGCTGGCAAAAGGCGATGGCATCCCCCAGGATGATGCTTGCTTCCTCGTCCACTGTCTCTCCCGTTCTTTAGCCCTGAGCTCGCACGCGAGCGGCGCCGAGTTCGGTCAGATGGTATTTCTGGCCATGCTTGATGACCAAGCCGGCCTGCGCCAAGTCATTGAGCGTGCGTGACCAAGTGGGGGCCGAGTTTCCAAACGCCCTCGCCAGATCGGTTGCACCGCACGCTTGATTTTGCGCCAGATAGTCCAGCGCGGCGTTGCCGCGATCGCTTACGAACACGTCCGGTTGTGGCTGCGCATACTGATTTGCTGCATTAGGATACATCATTTGAGCTGCTGGTTGTTGAGAACTCTGCATCGGCGGCATTTGCTGTTGAAAACTTTGAGGCCACTGTTGGTAAGGCTGCGGAGGCATCTGCTGGGCCCAGGGGTTGTACTGCTGCTGCGGCATCTGCTGGTACGGCTGCTGATATCCCTGCTGGTACTGCTGCGGGAACTGCTGGCCATACCCCAGTGACGGCATCTGCTGATATGGATATCCCTGTTGGTACGGCTGATAGCCCATTTGCTTGCCACCCGGCGCCCCCGTCGCTTGCTGCATTGCTGCTGCATCCTGATCCGCCAGCGGCATGGTCTCTGGCGTGTTTGGCGGCATCGACATCGATGCCGCCCGGGGTTCTTGTGTAGGTAGCATTCCGGGCTGCTGCATCTGTCCCACGGGGGGCTGCATCTGCTGCGTTGCCATGGGCTGCTGCGCAAAAGCTCCCGGCAGGGGATATGTGGGCTGTTCCGTCTCGGGCCGCACGGCAGCGCCACGTCCGCCGGCACGCTCGATTTCCTGCACGCGTTTAGGGTTCAGGCTTACCGTAACCACGGTGCCGTTGCCCATGTTGTCCTCGATGGATACGGCACCGCCGGCGTTTTCCAAATACTCCTGCACCATGGGAAACCCTGCTCCGGTTCCACGGATATAGCGCTTCATCTTGCTGTTTGCGCTGGTAACGCCAAAGTCGAAAGCGCGTTCCTTGTCGTCGATGCCTGGTCCTTGATCGGCAAAGCGGATGGTGTCTCCGCCGTCCAGAATCGAGATGATGGGCTCTGCAAAGTGCGCGTGGATAAAGTTTTCGACAATCTCGCGGATGACCATGAGCGAGATATGGCCACCTTGTTCTTTCATGCACTGGTAGACGGTGTTGGTCGTCTCTTCCAAATACGTGCGGACATCCTGCGGATCAATGACGATCACACGCGGTGTCGACAGCATGTCGTCATAGACGGCGATGCGCGCGGCGTACATGGCTTTTGGCGCCTGCGTGGTCGTCTGCTCGCCTTCCGCACGCTCTTCGCGCGCGCCGGTGATGTGCTCGTTGTCGGGTGCCGGGTCTCCGGAATCGACCATGGTGTAAAAGTCGTCAGACATGCCGCTCGCAATCTTTCAAAAGGTTTCGAACAAATAGTAGCTCACCGTGCAATGTTTCTCATCTTTCGACAACTTTTCAAAACCTGTTGAAAACTTTGGAAAATGGGCGAAAAGTTCTCAACATTGCCAACATGACCTGTTGAAAACTCGATGAAATATCGTGAAAAGTTGCCAGGCGCCGCTAAATCGAGCTTGGCTTATGGGGGAACCGTGTGAACTACGCAACCTTTTACCTTTGATTTCTTGACATTTGAACATTGATTTCCCTACAATCTTCAAGCTCACGTGTCTATATCTGCGTCCGCGCTCCCGCGGACACTCGAAATGCAGCAGGAGGAACTTAAGATGAAGCGTACGTATCAGCCTAATAAGCGTAAGCGTGCCAAGACCCATGGCTTCCGTGCCCGTATGGCCACCAAGGGTGGTCGTGCCGTGCTCGCCCGTCGCCGCGCCAAGGGCCGCAAGCGTCTCACTGTCTAGCAGCGATACACACATCTCGCATGAAGACTATTAAGTCTCGGCAAGATTTCGAGCATGTGTTCAGTCAGGGGCGTCGTTTCAATCACCCTCTGATTCGAATGACCATATGTGAATCGGTTGGCGAAGGCGGCTCCGGAAGGGTCGCCTTCGTTGGTGCTAAGCGACTCGGTTGTGCCGTCGTGCGCAACCGATCTAAGCGTGTGATGCGCGAGGCCGCCCGCAGCTGCGGATTTCCCGTTGCGGGTTATGACATCATCTTGTTTGCAACTCCCAAGACGAGGATTTCCTCGCCGCAGGAGATGGACAAGGCGTTGCGTTCGCTTATGAAGCGCGCCGGCGTTGCCGGGGAGGAGCGATGAGCAATCACGTTTTGCGACGTGTTGCCATCGCTCCTATTCGCATATATCAACAGGTTATTTCGCCCTTATTGCCTGACGCCTGCATTTATTACCCAACGTGCTCGCAATACGCCGTCCAGGCGATTGAGAAGCACGGTGTTTTGAGAGGCTGCTGGCTTGCCGTGAGGCGCATCGCTCGCTGCAATCCCCTGCACGTCGGCGGTTATGACCCTGTGCCCTAGCGGGCACTCGCTATCGGAGGAAAACTTACATGTGGGATTGGATCGTTAACATCCTTTTCGAGCTGCTCAAGCTCATCCAGACCTTTGCGGTCGACTGGGGCCTGTCCATCATCATCCTGGTGGTCATCATCCGTCTGCTGCTGACGCCGCTCATGCTCAAGTCGACCAAGTCGACGGCTCGCATGCAGGTGCTGCAGCCCAAGATGCTCGAGATCCAGGAGCGCTACGCCGACGATCCCCAGCGTCAGGCCGAGGAGATGCAGAAGTTCTACAGCGAGAATAAGTTCAATCCGCTGTCTGGCTGCCTGCCGCTTCTGATTCAGATGCCCATCCTTATCGCCCTGTTCACGCTTCTGCGCAACCTGCCGCAGTACTTTAACGAGGGCACGTTCTCATTCTTCAACATCCTGCCCGATCTGACCACCACGCCGAGCGCTTCCTTTGCCGATGGCTTTATGGTCGCGCTGCCAGCGCTGGTCTGCCTGATCCTGTTCGCCGTCCTCACCTTGATTCCGCAACTCTATATGTCGCGCAATCAGACCGGTCAGCAGGCCCAGAGCATTCGCATGATGGCCGTTGTCATGACCGTCATGATGCTTTGGATGGGCTGGAGCCTTCCCGTTGGTGTTCTGCTGTACTACGACGTCTCGTCTGCTTGGCAGGTTATCCAGCAGATTTTTGTGACGCAGAAGGTCATCGACAAGGCGAAGGCCGATGAGGAAGAGCGTCTTAAGAACGCGCCGCTGCAGGTTGAGGTCACTCGTCGAGAGAAGAAGCCGCGCCCGCACAAGAAGAAGTAGCGGGATATAAATCTTATTTAGGTACCTAACTTTTGGAGTACGTTATGTCTGAAGAGATCGTCGAGGATATGCTTGAGGAGGTTGCCCCGCAGGTCGCGGGCGATTATCCCGAGATTGCACAGCGCTACAAGGCTGGTGAAGAGCTGACCGATGAGGAGCTCGACACCATTGCCGATGTTGCGATTTCCATCCTGCGTTCCATCCTTTCGCACTTCGATGCCGCCAACTCTCCTATCGATGAGTATGAGGGCGACGAGGGTGAGCTGATTTTGGATGTAACGGCTCCCGACCTTGCTGTTCTCATTGGCCGTCATGGTCGCACTCTTGATGCCCTTCAGGTTATGTTCTCTTTGCTGGTGAGCCGCAAGCTTGGCTTTAGGTATCCGGTTGTAGTGGACGTCGAGGGATACAAGAGCCGCCGTCAGGACAAGGTTGCCTCCATGGCTCAGTCTGCTGCCGAGCGTGCCATCCGCACTCATAATAGTGTTTCGCTTCCGCCCATGAATGCCTATGAGCGCCGACTGGTTCACATTGCACTTCGTGGCAATGATGCTGTCGATACTCATTCTGAGGGTTCTGACCCTGATCGCCATGTGGTGATTGTTGCTCGATAATCTACTCGAGCTTATGCTAAGGGGACGTGGTTTCCACGTCCCCTTTTTTTGTCAAAAGTTCTCGATACACTGATTTTTGTCGGAAAGGAGCTTTCGTTGTTAGTACTTACTGATCAGCAGGCTGACGAGATGTTGAGCCGTCTAACTTCCTATTGCAAAGAGTATTCCTTGAGCGTAACTGATGTTGAGCTGAGGAAATGTATTCAGCATTTGGATTTGGTTCTGGAAACAAATAAGACTACGAATCTTACCCATATTCTTAACGTAGAAGATGCTGCTGTACTTCATATCCTTGACTCACTTGTTTTGCTCCCCTATATCAATAAGGCTCCCGAGGGAGCTTTGCTGGATATGGGAACAGGTGCGGGCTTTCCTGGTATTCCGTTAACCATAACCACGCATCGTAAAGCTACATATATTGACTCTGTTGGCAAGAAGATTGATGCTGTCAATTCTTTTGTCCATGCACTTGGATTGAAACATGCTCATGCCGTTCATGATCGTCTTGAAGAATATGCTCGAAGCCATAAGAAGCAGTTCTCTGTCGTAACCGCCCGCGCGCTGGCCCCTCTACCGATTCTTGTTGAGTATGCGGCTCCGTTCCTCAAGGATGGAGGTCTATTTGTTATCACCAAGGGCAATCCTTCGGATGATGAGCTTGCTTCCGGCATGTCAGCAGCTAAGATTTGCGGCTTCACTTTGCTTCTGAATGACGCAATCGATTTGCCTGAGGGCTTGGGCCACCGGGAGTTCATTGTTCTTAAGAAGAGTCATCCAGCATCTGTTTCATTACCTCGTGCAAATGGCATGGCAAAGAAGAATCCGCTTGCCTAGATGTTTCACGTGAAACATAATGGATACTAACAACTTGCAGTGTTTCACGTGAAACATGGCGGTTGATATCGAATCGGAATGTTTCACGTGAAACATCCTCCGTTTGACAGCTTTAATACACACCAGGAGGGACCGTGGGATTTCGCGACGTTAAGCGTTCTAAGAGCGCAAAAGACACGCGTATCATTGCAATCATCAATCAAAAAGGCGGCGTCGGTAAGTCAACGACGGCTGTAAACCTTGCAGCAGCACTTGGCGAGCAGGGTCGTAAGACACTGATTGTCGATTTTGATCCGCAGGGAAACAGTACCAGTGGATTCGGAATTGAAAAAGAAGACCTTGATCACTGCATCTATGATGCATTGTTGAATGATGTGCCGGCAGAATCACTTATTCTTGATACCAATTGCAAAAAGGTATTCGTAATTCCGGCTACAATTCAGCTTGCAGGCGCCGAAATTGAGCTCGTAAGCGCAATTGCTCGTGAAACCCGCCTCAAAGATTTGCTTGAGCCGATTCAGGACGAGTTCGATTTCATTTTCATTGACTGTCCTCCTTCGCTCGGCCTTCTTACTATCAACGCCTTGACTGCAGCAGACAGCGTTTTGATTCCGATCCAGTGCGAATATTACGCACTCGAGGGCGTTACGAAGCTGCTTGAGTCTATGAAGATGGTTAAATCACGTCTGAACAAGGGCTTAGACACCTATGGTGTGCTTATGACAATGTATGACTCGCGTACTTCATTATCGAATCAGGTTGTTGAGGAGGTTCAATCGTACTTTGGTGATAAGGCGTTTAAGACGCTAATCCCCCGTACGGTTAAAATCTCAGAAGCTCCGTCTTTTGGAGAACCAGTAATTACCTATGCACCTCAAAATAAGGGTGCAAAAGCATATATGAACCTTGCAAAAGAGGTGATCAAGCGTGCCTAGTGTAAAGAAACGTGGCGGATTGGGACGTGGACTCAATGCTTTGGTCTCGGAGGCCGAGTATGAGACCGGCGGTTCGGCTGTGTCGGATTCAAATGCCGCATCTGAAACAAAGCTACCTATTGAGGATATTGTTCCTAACCCTAATCAGCCGCGAATTCACTTTAACGAAACTGAACTTCGCGAGTTGAGCGAGTCAATCCAAGAACATGGCGTTTTGCAGCCGTTATTGGTCCGGAAGCATGGAAACGGCTATGAGATCATCGCTGGCGAGCGTCGTTACCAGGCGTCAAAGCTTGCCGGTCTTGAGGAACTGCCTGTCATCATTAAAGAAGTTAATGATGAAGAGATGCTGGCTCTTGCTCTTATCGAAAATCTTCAGCGTTCTGATCTGAATCCTGTCGAAGAGGCTAAGGGCTATCGACAGCTCATCGATGCCAGCGGTATGACCCAGGAGGCATTGTCGAAGGCAGTCAGCAAGTCACGCTCTGCAATTACAAACTCACTGCGTCTTCTCGATCTCCCCGAAATAGTTCAGCAGATGATTTTTGAGGGCAAACTTACTGCTGGTCATGCACGTGCGATTCTTGCAGTTCCCTATGAGGACGCGCGTATTAGACTTGCAGAGAAAGTTGTTGCAGAGGGCCTTTCCGTAAGAGCGACAGAAAATCTTGCTCCGTTGTTTTCTGCCGGAGAGACACCTAAGACGTCGAGGCCTGCAACGCCTCAGTCTTTTAAAAAGGCTGCCCGTGTGCTTCGTCAAGTATTTAATACCAACGTGCGTGTGAAGAGCTCGCGTGGAAAGAATAAGATTGAGATTGAGTTTAAAGACGAGGAAGAGCTCTCTCGTATTCTTGGCGAAATGATTCAGTTTGATCAAGGAGGCCAAGATGAGGAATAAGATTTTAACAGCGATTGCATTGGCGACGACTATCGCGGCTGGTGTCTTTGCTGGATATAAGATCGCGACAGACGATGAACTTAGAGGTCGTTTGCTTCGTGGCGCGCAAGATATCGTCGATACTTCCAAAAAGAAAATGGATGTTATGACAGAAGATGTTGCCATGCGTACTGCTCAGGTAACGAAGAATCCCAAGATTAATCAAGGTTGGGTTAGCAACCAATGGGAAAATGTAGGCTATTAGGTACCTAACAATTACTCAGCATATTTTAAGGGGTCCTTGTCTGATTCATGAGACAAGGACCCCTTATTTTGGCCGTAAAACATGGGACAGATAACAGCTGATTCAAAATTAAGGTCAATAAATGAAACGACCCCGGTTGCATATTCTGCAACCGGGGTCGTTCGATGTTTCACATGAAACGTTTTGGGGTGCGACTCCCCTATGCGTTCTTCTGAACTTTGAAGCGCTGCTTCAGCTGTCCGCAAGCGGCGTCAATATCGTTACCACGGGAGTTACGAATCGTGGTCTCGATGCCACGGGACTCAAGACGACACTGAAGATCCTCAACCTTATGAATCGGCGACGGCTTGAGCGGCCTACCCTCGATGTCGTTAAGCTGAATGAGGTTAACGTGGCACAGCGTTCCCTCGCAGAAGTCGCAGAGCGCCTGCATCTCGGGATTCGTATCGTTGACGCCTTCGATCATGGCATACTCATAGGTCGGGCGGCGGCCAGTCTTCTCGGTGTAGAGCTGAAGCGCTTCGTGAAGGCGAAGCAGCGTGTACTTCTTAACACCGGGCATGAGCTTATTGCGCGTCGACTGGATGGCGGAATGTAGTGAAACAGCAAGCGTGAACTGCTCGGGGATGTCGGCAAATTTGCGAATACCGGGAATAACGCCACTGGTAGAGACGGTGAGGTGGCGAGCGCCGATACCGATGCCATCGGGGTCGTTGAGGATTCGCAGCGCCTTGAGAACCTCGTCGTAGTTGGCAAACGGCTCGCCCTGGCCCATGAAGACAACGCTCGTGGCGCGCTCGCCAAAGTCGTTGGATACATGAAGTACCTGGTCGACGATCTCTTGAGCGGTCAGAGAGCGCTTGAGGCCGTTGAGACCGGTAGCGCAAAAGGCACAGCCCATGCCGCAGCCTGCCTGGGTGGAAACGCAGACGGAAAGCTTGTTACGACGGGGCATGCCGACAGTCTCGACGGAAACGCCGTCGTGGTATTCGAGCAGATACTTGCGCGAGCCATCTTTGGAAACCTGCTTGGTGAGTTCAGTCGGCGTGTCAAAGGCAAAAGCCTCTTTAAGCTGCTCGCGGAAAGCCTTGGGAAGGTTGGTCATATCGTCAAACGAACAAACGTTCTTCTCGAAGACCCATTCGATAAGCTGCTTCGCGCGGAAGGCGGGCTGGCCAAGTTCGGCCACGAGCTCGCGAATATCGTTTTGGCTCAAGTCGCGAATGTCCTGAGATTTAGTCCTGGGATTCATGGAAGCCTTTCGATTTTGGGGAAACGTAGAGGGTATCGCTACAATATGGTATCAGCTGCAGAAATTATAGAGGAGGAGTCTGCCCATGCCGGGTAAAAGCCTAGAGAACATGCACGTAGCGGTCTTGGCGGGCGGTCATTCCGCTGAGCGCGAGATCTCGCTCAATTCGGGAAAGAACGTTGTGGTGGCACTGAAGGAAGCCGGCTACACCTCGGTGGAGCTGCTCGATACGGCCGCTGATGACTTTATGGTAACCATGGCGACCGGCGGCTTTGACGTGGCGTTTATCGCCATGCACGGTGCCGGCGGCGAGGATGGTGCCATGCAGGGCGCCATGGAGACCCTGGGTATCCCCTACACGGCCTCGGGCGTGCTTGCTAGCGCCTGCGGTGCCGACAAAGAGGTCTCTAAGCTCCTGTACGCCAAGGCGGGCATTCCCATTGCCCCCGGCCTTGCGCTCGAGGTGGGCGATGAAGTCGATATCGATCATATCGTCGAGGTTTGTGGCGAGCGCAGCTTTGTGAAGCCGGCCGTCAACGGTTCCAGCTATGGCATTTCCCTGGTCCATGAGCCCTCCGAGCTGCCCGCGGCAATCGCCAAGGCGTTTGAGTACGGCGACAAAGTGCTGGTCGAGAAGTGCATCGAGGGTACCGAGATCACCGTCGGCGTGTACGGCGAGGACGACGTGCGCGCCCTCCCGATTGTCGAGATTCGCAAGCCCGAGGACTGTGAGTTCTACGATCTGGACGTGAAGTATGTCGACCCTACGGACATCCATCGTATTCCGGCGCAGATTTCACCCGAGAATTACGCTCGCGCCCAGGAGCTTGCCTGTGCTGCTCACAAGGCCCTCGGTTGCCTGGGCATCTCGCGCAGCGATTTTATTGTGAGCGAGGACGGCCCCGTTATCCTCGAGACCAATACCATTCCCGGCATGACCGATACGTCGCTGTATCCGGATGAGATCCGCCACACCGACGACATGACGTTCCCGCAGGTCTGTGACAGCCTGATCCGTATGGGCCTTCGTCGAGCGGGCATTGCATGCTAATCGAGGACGCGGTTTCGTCAGGAACGCCGCAGTTTGTCATCGACTCCTATGCCACGCTTGCCGAACGCGCCAAAACGCAGTCCTTCGGTCTTATCGAGGAAGATGTGATCGTTCTCGATACCGAGACCACGGGTCTTTCGGTGCAGGACAACGAGCTGATCGAGATCTCGGCGGCCCGCCTTTCGGGTCGCGAGGTCGTCGACCGCTTCGATACCTTCGTGCATCCCAAGCAGCTGATTCCCGCCGAGATTACCGAGCTCACGAGCATTACAAATGCCGATGTGGCAGATGCCCCGTCGGCCGTTGAGGCCGTCGCCGCTCTCGCCGATTTTGTCGGTGGTTGCCCGGTGATCGCACATAACGCCACGTTCGACCGCTCGTTTATCGAGTCGGTCAAAGGCGGCGTCAACGTGAGCGATATCTGGATCGATTCGCTGGCGCTGTCGCGCATCGCGCTTCCGCGCCTGGCCTCGCACAAGCTGTCTTTTATGGCCGATCTGTTTGGCTGTGACTCGGTATCACACCGTGCCAATGCCGACGTCGACGCCCTGTGTGGCGTATGGCGCGTGTTGCTCGTGGCGCTCACCGACTTGCCTCAGGGCCTTATGGCGCGCCTAGCCGACATGCATCCGGATGTGCCTTGGTCCTATCGTCCTATCTTCTCATTCTTGGCAGGGCAGAACCCTGGTTCTATCTTCTCTCTCAGCGCCGCTCGTGCTAACGTTCTCAAGGCCGATCGCGCCGACGATCGGGTGGACGCCGACGAACTGCCGGTCCTCAAGATGCCGAGTCGTGAGGAGATTGAGGCAGACTATGCGCCAGGTGGCCTGGTCAATCGCATGTATCCCACCTACGAGCCGCGTGATGAGCAGATCGCGATGGCGCTCGAGGTCCGCGATGCGCTGGTCACGGGCACTCATCGTGTAATTGAGGCGGGCACAGGCGTCGGCAAATCGATGGCCTACCTGGTGCCTTTTGCCGAGGCAGCGCGCCGTAACAACATCACGGTTGGTATTGCGACCAAATCGAACAATCTTGCCGACCAGCTCATGTACCATGAGCTGCCAAAACTTGCCGAGCAACTGGACGGTGGTCTGTCATTTTGCGCTCTCAAGGGCTATGACCACTATCCGTGCCTGCGCAAGCTTGAGCGCATGAGCCGAGGCCAGGTCGAGATTACCACCAAGCGCGATCCGGCGGACACGCTCACGGCGGTCGCGGGCATTATGGCGTACGTCTGCCAATCAGCCGATGGCGACCTCGACTCGCTCGGCATTCGGTGGCGCAGCGTCAACCGTCCCGACTTTACGACGGCCTCGCGCGAGTGTGCTCGTCGCCTCTGCCCGTTTTTCCCTGATAAATGTTTGGTCCACGGCGCTCGCCGTCGTGCGGCGCATGCCGATGTGGTGGTCACCAACCATTCCCTGCTGTTCCGCAATGTCGCGGCCGAGGGCAGGATTTTACCTCCGATTCGTCATTGGGTAATCGACGAGGCCCATTCCATCGAGCGCGAGGCGCGCCGTCAGTGGGCGCGCGTGGTGTCGGCGGACGAATCACGCGTTCTGTTTGAGCGCCTGGGTGGCTCGAGCGCCGGCGCGCTAAGCCAGGTTTCCCGTGATTTGGCAACCTCCGAGGGCTCTACGCTCTATCTGGGCCTTACTGCCAAGGCGACGTCGACGGTTGCGCGCGCGAGCATGGCAATCGCCGACGTGTTCGATGGCGTTCGCGAGCTCGGTCGCCGTGCCCGTGGGGGTTATGACAATGCCAATCTATGGATTGGCCCCGAGCTGCGCGAATCTGACGACTGGCATGATTTCTTACAGTCGGCCTACGCTGCCATCGACGCATTGGAACAGGCTGACAAGAGCGTCGACGCGCTGGTGCAAGCCGTCGCCGCCGACAAGCCCGAGGTTGTTGTCGACCTGGGTGATATCTCGCGCCGCCTGCACGAGCTGGCCGAGAACCTCAAACTCATCATTGATGGCACCGATGAACACTACGTGTATTCGCTGCAGGTCAATCGCAGGCTGCGTGCCGGCGGAGAGTCAATGACCGCAGAGCGCATCGACATTGGCGAGGCCTTGGCGACCGAGTGGCTGCCCGAGGTTCACACGGCTATCTTTGCCTCGGCGACCATGACGGTGTCCAAAAGCTTCGAACACTTTAACCACGCGATCGGCCTCGATCGCATCGGTGCTTCAACATCCTCATCGCTGCACTTGGACTCGAGCTACGACTTCGATTCGAACATGGCTGTAGTCGTTGCGGGCGATATCCCCGATCCGCGCGATCGCGAGAGCTATCTTACGGCGCTCGAGCGCGTGCTGGTCGACGCCCATCTTGCCATGGGCGGATCGGTGCTCACACTGTTCACCAATCGGCGCGACATGGAAGACCTGTACGCCCGCGTTGAGCCCAAGATGGCCCGTGCGGGTCTGGAGCTCAACTGCCAGCAGCGCAACTCATCTCCTCGTCGCCTGCGCGATCGGTTTATCAACGAGCCGACTTCATCGCTTTTTGCGCTTAAGGCCTTCTGGGAGGGGTTCGACGCCAGCGGCGAGACGCTGCGCTGCGTCATCATTCCCAAGCTGCCGTTCTCGAGTCCCACGGACCCGCTCTCGTGCGAGCGCAACCTGCGCGAAGACCGCGCTTGGGCGCGCTATTCGCTGCCCGAGGCGGTGCTCGAGGTCAAGCAGGCGGCCGGCCGCCTTATCCGCTCGTCGACCGATTGCGGCGTGCTGATTCTGGCCGACCCGCGCCTGGTGACGAAGGGCTACGGAAAGAAGTTCTTAACGTCGCTGCCCACGAGCTCCTACCAGCGCATCGAATCGGCGCAGATCGGTCACTATCTGCAACTGTGGCGCGCACGCCACGAGCGGCGGCGCTAAAGCGGACAGACGAGGGTTTTTGCCATATCGCACAGGCGCTTTGACAGGGCGGGGTCATCCAAGATGCGGATGGCTCCGCCCGCTGTGATTACCTGGCTCAGTAGCCAACGCTCAGAGCCGTAATGCACGGTTACCGTTGCCATGTCTGCCCCGCTGTGCTCGATTAGAGTGATGCCGGCCCAGTCCAGATGCTCCGCCATATCGAATGGCATCAAGAGCTTTGCGCTACGCTGTGTCCGGGCAAGGGAATCGCGGAGGGATGCAACGTCCGGTGCGTGAGGCACGACGGAGTCTTCCGTCAAGGCGAGTCCCTCGATTTTATCCATGCGATAGGTGCGCTGCTCATCGACTGTGATGTCCCAGGCAATCAGGTATGTTTGGTCGCCGTTTGCCGTAATGCGCAAGGGGTCGACCAGACGCTCGCGTGGCCGTGCATCGTCCATCGAGCGATACGAGATGCGACAGCGAACGCCGTCCTGAATGGCGCAGCTCAGCTGCTGCCAGTGCGACCCGTGGTTGACGGTGTCAAAGACGCGTTGGTTATAGCCGAGCTCTTCGGGCAGAAGGGCATGTCGAATCCGAGCTGCCGTCTGCGGCTCGATCTCCAACGATTCAAGTTCGTGGTTGAGCACAGCGCCCTCGGCTGCACTCAGGCGCAACGGTAGCACACGCCCGGCGTCACCGGTGAGGACCACACGCTCGCCGTGGCATTCGCAGATGATGCGCGCACCAGATTCTCGGTCCGCGAGCGTCGAGACGATCTCGAGAATCTCGTCGAGCGATACTCCCGTGATGTCAAAGCGGCCGCAAATCTCGGTTCGTGTCATGCCGCTCTCGCCGGCGGCGTAGAGGGCCTCCATGATGTCGATGGCGCGCGAGAGTCTCTGCTCGCTGGTGAGTTTACGCACGGGCATGCTCGTGCACCGTCCTTTCAATGAGGTGGTTCCACGCCTGCTTGAGCGATTTGGGGGCCATGGGCCTCATGCCGTCCATGGCGTGGGCCATGCAAAATGAGGCGGCGGCTTCAAGGTCGCGCACGTCAACGGTCCAGATCCATCCCGCATCGGTGTGTGCGAGCTCACCTCGCCCGCGCGTGAGGCCGTTGATCATATCGATCTGCGTCTGAGGGGCGAACGAGAACGTGGCTGCAACGGGCGGTCGGTCGGCGAAATCGAATTCAAAGAACAGATAGTCGTTGAGATTGAAGTCCGCAGGGATGGCGTAGGCCTTCGAAGGACGCCATGCGCGAACGATACGGTCGCAGCGGAATGTCCTGATGTCGTCGGTGACATTGTCGAGGCCGCAGAAGTACGCCACGCCCTCGCGTTCGAACATGCCGTAGACACAGACGGTACGTTCTTTCTGCTCGCCGCGTCCGTTCTGATATAAAAATCGCAGCGCGCATCGCTCGGCAAAGGCGCTCCATACCGCATCGACGGTGGGAGAGCGGCGGATCGGTACTTCGTCCACCGCCGACATGCCGGTGAGGTAGGCAATTTTGGAGCGAATATCGGCAAGCGGCGCGGCAAAGGTGGAAGAGCCGGCCGCTAGCGTCTGGTCGATGGCGTTGAGTAGGATATCGGCGTCGTCTGCGGTAATGAGGCCGCCTGCAGCAAACGTGTGCTCGCGGTCGATTGTCCACGAGCTTTCCTCGGTCTCCTGCGCACCGGCGGGGCGAACCTCCTTGATTAAGATGCCACGCTCGAGCAGTTTGTCACGATCGCGCCGAAACTTGCGCTTATCCGAGTCGATATTGCCCGAGCCATATCCCAGGTCAGAATCCAAGACGATCTGCTCGGTCGTCAGCGGTTCGGGGGAGCTGTTGAGCACAAAGAAAAGATTGAGGATGCGCTGAGCCGTTTTATCGAAACCGGGCTCCGAATTCCCCTTTTTAATTGTTGCGGTCGCGTCGCTTGCCGTCATAGAGTCCTCGCATGAGAAGGTGGTTTGCTGCCATGATTTTAGTCCGATATGGAGATTAGGCTATATCCTTGTCCGCTCGAGGCGTTAAGATGGCCCGAATTCGGTCGTTTGCGCTCGCTCGGGGTATACTTTCGACTATATACGGTTCTAATGTGCATGCATTGGGCCTATTTGTCGGATTATGGATGTGGAGCGCACATGGCGAACACCCAGAACTATATTAACCACCTGCTGCAGAACACCGGCATTACGCCGGCATGCAGCGAAGAAGAGCGCTTGGCTGCCGAGGATATCGCTCAGATCTTCCGCAACCACGGCTTTGACCCCGAGGTTCAGGAGTTCAATGCCCCGGCGCCCAGTAGATTGGCATTTGCCGTTACCGGTATTCTTGCGTTTGCCGGCGCCCTGCTGATGGGCATCGGCGGCGGTATCGGCTTGGTCGGCACCTTGCTGGCCATTGTCGGCGCCGTTCTTTACGTGCTCGAGCGCACGGGCCACCCCGTGGTTTCGCGCCTGGGCAAGACGGGCGTGAGCCAAAATGTCATCGCCTACCACAAGGCCTCGGGCCCGCTCGCGTCTCCGCGCAACCGCCCGGTGGTCGTTGTCGCACACTACGACTCTCCCCGTGCTGAGCTGCTCGCCCGCGAGCCCTATGCTTCGTATCGTGCGCTCATCGCCAAGCTGTTGCCCGTTGCCACGGTTGCCCCTGCTGCCGTTGCCATCCTGCGTATCCTGCCGCTCCCCGGCGCGCTCAAGGTTCTGCTGTGGATTGTCGCGATCCTCGCTTCCCTCGTTGCACTTGCCAACGCGGCAAACATCATCTCTAACCGCCACATTCTTCCCTATACGTCCGGCGCGGTGTGCAACAAGTCTTCTGTCGCCGCTATGCTCGGCGTTATGGACAACGTTGCTCCCTTCCAGGGCGAGAACGAGTTTCCCGACGATGTTCCGTTCGATACCTATTTTGGGGAGCAGAAACGTCGTGCCGAGGAAATGGCGCGCGCGGCGGCGGAGTATGCCGCGGCCCAGCAGCAAAACGACTACGGCAACACCATCGAGTACGAAGAGCCTACCTACGCCGAGGACGAGTTCGGTCAGCCGATTGCTCCCGACGCTCAAACCGAGCCCGAACAGGGCGAGGCTTTTGACGAGCAGATCGAGGGCTTTGAGGGTGCGTCTGCCGACGAGACGCTGATTGGCGCCATCGTGCCCGAGGATCAGAATCAGGCTGTCCAGGCCGAAGAGTTCAATGACGAGGTTCCCGCTGCTGAGCCGGCGGAGGAGCCTGCCGCGGCCGAGCCCGAGCCCAAGCTCTATCGCAACGCCGCCGGCAACATCCGCTTTGGTTCGGATGCCATCCGTGCGCTCGGAATGCTTCCCGAGTCCTGCACGCTCGATTACGAGGAGGGCGAGGAGCCGACGTTTGAGCCCGAGCCTGCGCCCGTTGTCACTGCGGATGATGAGTCTGCCGCGGTTACCGCTGCCGTTGCCGAGCCCGAGGCGGTGTCTGCGATCGATCCCGCGGCAGGACTGGACATTTTGGCTCCCCCCCCCTCCTCGAAA
>UQJA01000035.1 GCA_900541285.1 uncultured Collinsella sp. | reverse complement strand
CTAGCCCGCGTGCTCCTCGGCGGGATTGGTCTGATGGATCTTGTTGAACTTCGGCCTTTGGCTTAAAGAAAACGGGGGATGCATTGTGCATCCCCCGTTTTTGTTGCGGTTAGTCTAGGTCAATAAACTTGGTGCTTATGATCTTGCCGTCTTTTACTAGCATTCTGGCCATGGTGGGGCCTCGGGTGCCTCTGGGGTAGCTGGCGCTGCCCGGGTTGAGGACTAAGCAACGGCCCACTTGGGCTTCTTTGGTTACGTGGGTGTGGCCGTTGATGGCTACGTCTACGGATCCCACCGGAAGGTCTTCGCGGTAGTGGGCTACGGCGAATTTAAGGCCTTCGTAGGTAAAGAGCGCAAGACGGTCTACATCGGGGCCGTAGTCGCGGTAGTAATCGTTGTTACCCAGTACGGCCCGCACGGGGGCGATGGTGCATAGGTGCTCGTAGTCCATCTCTGACGTGAGGTCGCCGGCGTGGATGATCAGGTCTGCGCCCTCAAGCTCATCCAGGAGCGCAGGCGATAAATAGCCGTGGGTGTCCGAGATGATGTCGATACGCTTGGCGCTTGCACTGTTCATGGGATCCCTTCCGCAAAAAAACGATTCGGCAGATACATACAAAAAAGCCCCACGGCTCCGCAGACGATGGGTCTACAGGGCTGCGGGGCCAGTGTGCTAGAGACTCAGAGCCTTCTTGAGCGGCACGACGCGGCGGCGCGAAACCGGCACGCGTTCGTCGACGCCCGTAATGCCCAGCTGGATGGCGCCCGAGGGCACCGTCTCCACATCCGTGACGCACGCCAAGTTGACGATATAGCGGCGGTGAACACGGAAGAAGCCAAAGTCGCAGAGCTTGGCCTCAAACTGCGCCAGCGAGGTCGTCGACAAAAAGCGATCATCGACGGTATAGATGCAGGAGTAATCGTCCTTGGCCATGATAAAGCGAATGTCGTCCACGGGAATGAGCACCTTGCGGCCGCCCTTTTCCACCGGGATACGCTCGATGGTCACCTTGCTGTCCGTAACCGGCTTGGTGCGTTGCATGACCTTCTCGATCGCGCGATCCAAGCGAGCTTCCTCGACCGGCTTCATCAGATAATCGACGGCATCCACGTCGAATGCCTCGACCGCATGGTCACTATACGCAGTCACAAACACGATCGCCGGCGGATTTTTGAGCTTATGCAGCGCCTCGGCAAGTTGCAGGCCCGAGGCACCGGGCATCGAGATATCGAGAAACACGACATCCACGCGACTTTCCATAAGCATCTCGATGGCGGAGCGGACGCTCGACGCCTCCGTGATCGTGCCGATCTTGCCCGTTTGCTCGAGCAGGAAGCGAAGCTCCGAGCGAGCCGGCGCCTCATCATCCACAATCATCGCACGCAGCATAGGGATAAAACCTTTCGTCAACTAACTACGCCGGGCATCCGTCGCATGACGTTGAGCCCGTAGCCTTTTATTTTACTCTTGAATGTCGAAGATGCTCTCTGACAAATCAAGATGAAGGAGCACTTTGGTGCCCTTGCCCGGCGCCGATTCGACACGCGTATAGGAGTGCGGCCCATAAAAGCGATGGATGCGCTCCGAAATATTGTGCATGGCCACACCGGCGCCGCCACCCTGGGGAGAGCTGGCGTCGGGACGGGCAGAACGCTCGTCAAACAGTCTGGCGGCGGTACCCTCATCCATGCCCACGCCATTATCGGCCACGGCAATCAAGATTGCATCCTCGCCGTCTTGGTGAACGGTCACGTCGATCCTCAGGGCGTCGTCATCGCCCATACCATGACGTACGGCGTTCTCGACAATCGGCTGGATCACGAACGCCGGCACCAGCGTATCTTCCACGTCCTCGGACACATCGAACGTCGCAAGCACGCGGTCCTCGCCAAAGCGGGCCTTCTCAAAGGTAAGGTAGCGCTTGGTCTGTGCGACCTCGCGCGAGACCGGAATAAGCGATCCCGAGTTGTCGAGCGTGGCACGATAGAACGATGAGAACTCACGAAGCAGTTCGCGGGCCCGCAGCGGGTCGGTGCGCGTAAACGATGCAATGGTGTTCAGCGTGTTGAACAGGAAGTGCGGGTTAATCTGCGCCTGCAGCGCACGCACCTCGGCGCGCGCCGTGAGTTCCTTTTGCACCTCGAGCTCGTGGATGGCGAGCTGCGTGGACAAGATCTCGGCAAAGCCCGAGGCAAGCGCGTACTGGGTACGGTCGACGGCGCGCGGGGTCTTGTAGTAGAACTTGAGCGTGCCGACGGTACGATCGCCCACCTTGATGGGGGCGATAATGCCGGCGGGGACTTGGTTGTGCGAGCCATCCGAGCCCACGACATCCACCATACGGTTGAACGACTGCACGATGCCATGTTCGATAACGTAGCGTGTGGCAAGCGTGTGGATGGGAGAATCTGGCAGTAGTTTTTCCTCAAACTCGCCTGCGCAGGCCAACACGTTGCCCTCGTCGGTGATGGCCACCGTCATGGCGCGCGTCTCGGGCAAAATGCGCCGGCACACCAAACGCGCCGACTCCTGCGTCAGACCGCCCTTAATGTCCTCGAGCATGGCCGAGGCCACCGAGAGCGTCTCCTCGGTGTACTGGGAGCGCACCGAATCGGGATTGAGCGTCAAAAAGATAAAGATGCACAGAAAGATGCACAGCAGCGCGCAGGCAATCACCGTGGCGATCGGCTCGATACCGGTCACCAAGGCAAAAATAAAGTACACCAGCACACAAATGGCGCAGGCAACGGCAATGATGCGAAAGATTGATATTGAACTATCGCGCTGGGCGCGGCGGTCGATCATTCGGCCCCCTCCAGGATACTGATCAGTTGTGCGTCACGCCAAAGCCCGTCCATAATCTTGGGCCAAAAGCTCTGGAAACGCAGGTAGCTTGCAGCGTTTTGGCGCGCATAGGCCTTTGCCTCGCCGATACCATGGCGCCAAATGCGCAGGTAGCCCTCATGCTCGCGGGTAAACACGCTGCGGACCATAGCGGTCTTGCGCACGCGGTCGTCGAGCTCGCGCGAAATCCACGGGCCCGGGTAGGGCATGAGTGATGCCGCCGTAACGGGAATGAGCTCCTTTTGATGCGCGGCGAATGTCAACTTGGCCCGTTCGTAGTACCAACGGTATACATCCTGCATAAAGCGCGGTGAGCGCTTTTCAGACTCCGGAGGCAGATGGCGCACGGTCCACTCGTTATCGAACCACACGTCGTAGCCAAACATGCGCATGTTAAAGAGGTAATCCAAGTCCTCGCCGCGGGTGATAAACGGGTCAAAGGCCACACGCGTAAAGGCGCGGGCGTGCAGGGCCATCAGGCCGCCGCACACGTAGTTGGAGCGCGAGATGCGAGTGCCCGAGAGCGCCTTTTTCATCCAACGGTTGAACTCGATGCGCTTGGTCCACCAACGATGGCAGATGCCCGCCTTGTCCGTGGGAGCCAGCGGCGAGCCGTCGCGATCGTAGAAATAGCCGCTCTTGACCAAGATCGACAAGCCCTGACGTGTCTGCTGCCCCAACGCATAGGTCGCGCGCTTCATAAAGTCGGCGTCGATGACAGTCTCATCGTCATCCAAAAAGATAACCGCGTCATGCCCCAGCACAGCGGCACAGGCTAGCCCCATGTTGCGGATGGCACCGTAGCCTCGCAGGCTCACGCACTCGCCCGAACCCTTGGGCGCGATCTGAGCAACCCGGTCTGCGATGCGCGAGGCCTGGGTGTTGGTGACAACGGTGACCTTGAGCGTGGGATGCGCGTCGACAATCTCGCGCACGCGCAGCGACACATCGGCTGTGGCAGAAACGGGACAGACCACCAAAAGGATGATGCGCGGGATGTCACGTACCTGCTCAAGCGAGGCCAGGCAGCGGTCGAGTTCGGGATTGTCGGCGTTGAGTCGCGTCGAATGATCATAGGTGCCAGGGGCGTTTGCGCAAGCGTCATCGCCCGCCCAATACGTTGGAATCACGACCGTGGCGTTCATGCCTTACCCTCCCTGCAACACAAAAACGGGACGCCGCCAAACACAGGCGACGCCCCGCGACCTAGCTGATTCCATCATACCCACTTGGGCAAATCATTGCTCGCAAGTCGCAATGTTTATTGCGGATAACCCCAAAAGAGTACCGTGGACAGGCACAATAGCCGCTCGCTCCTATGCGGCATGCTCTGCCGCCCGAGTCATGCGGGACAGGCGGACCAGCAGCATAAAGCCAACGATCAGCAGCACGCCAATGGAAAGGACGCCCAGCGACGGGTTGCCGGTCAGCGAGGTGACGACCGACACCAGGAAGGTGCCCATAACGCTTGCATAACGACCAAAGATGTCAAAGAAGCCGTAGTACTCGTTGGACTTTTCCTTGGGGATAATGCGGCCAAAGTAGCTACGGCTGAGCGCCTGCACGCCGCCCTGGAACAGGCCGACCATAATGGCAAGCACCCAAAACTCAAAGGCGGTCTTTAGGAAGAACGCGGCGAACAGCACAATGCCCATATAGGCGGCGACTGCCACCAAGATCATGTTGAGCGTGCCCACGCGTCCGGCGAGCTTGCCGTAGATGATGGCGGACGGAAAGGCCACGAACTGCGTGACGAGCAGCGCCAGGACCAACTGGGTCGAATCGATGCCCAAAGCCGAGCCGTAGCTGGTAGCCATGGAAATGACCGTGTGCACACCGTCGATATAGAAGAAGAACGCAATCATGTAGACCAGCACGGTCTTGTTGTGGGCGATCTCGCGCATGGTGTGTCCGACCTCGGAGAACACACCGCCCACGATGTGGCCGATAGTGTCCTCGGGACCGCGCTCGCGACCGTACTTTTGCTTATAGGTGCGAATGAGCGGCAGGGTAAAGATGAGCCACCAGGCACCAGTGATGATAAACGACAGACGCGTTGCCAGCATGGTGGGGACGCCAAGAGCGGGGCCGCCCATGATGAGCGCCAGGCAGATGACGAACGGCACGGTGGAACCGATGTAGCCCCAGGCATAGCCCGAGCTGGACACGGCGTCCATGCGCTCGTCGGTGGTAATGTCGGGCAGCATGGCGTCGTAGAACGTCATAGAAGAGTTAAGGCCGATGGTGCACAGCACGTACACGGTCAAAAATGCCATGGCGGACATTGGGATAGCCTGCGCCAGGCAAAGCACCAGGCCCGTGAGGAAGAAGCCCAAGAAGAACTTGATCTTGTTGCCGGCGTAGTCGGCAAGCGCGCCCAGAATGGGCATGAGCATGGCGATGACCAGCGAGGCAATCGTCTGCGCATTGCCCCAGGCGACCACCAGGTCGGCCGAAGAAGCGCCGGTATTGATGGCGTTAAAGTAAATGGGCACCACCGAGGTATTGAGCAGCACGAGGGCCGAATTGCCCACATCATACATAACCCAGTTACGCTCGAGCTTGGTGTATTTCATGGACAGGGACCCTTCGTATTCGCCCGATATGCAGTTAGTTCATCGTACCCCAATTGTCCAGAACCGCCGGTAAGGATTCGGCAAAGGGGCACGCACGGGCCCTATTCCTCGCGGTCGAACTCCTCATCGGCTTCGAGCACGCGACCGCTGTAGTTGACGTGACTGGTCACGGCATCCATGTCACCGGTCTCGATAAAACGTGCGACCGTGCACTCGTAATCGACCAGCGCGCGATCAAAGACCTCGGGGAAACTCTCGTTCGAGACCTCGTCGGTAAAGGGATTCTTCCATGTCAGATGGCCCAGGTTACCGGTGCGCTCGGGCAGCTCCGTCGTCACGCGATGGGCAAGGCCGTCGAGCAGCGAGTAATCGTGCACCAAGCCCTCAACCAGCGAGATCGCGCGCGTCTTTGCGGAGCCGGCCGGCTCAATCGCGCGGTAAAGTCGCTGCATATTGGCAACGGCAGCACCGTACTCCCCCGCCGGAATGTCAATGCCGTACACGCGTCCGGCAACATAGCTCATCAGCACGCCGGCCACGCGATTGATGCGATCGGTGGTGACGATCTCGCCCGCCGGCGGGTAATCGTCAACCGTAGCGCCATCGCGTTTAAGCTGCAGCATCAGCACATCAAGGTCGCTCTCGATCACGGCATGGACCTGACTGCTCGAATCCTCAAGCTCTGGATCGGACTCCACGATGCCAAACTGCTGCTCATAGACAAAGGGATGGGCGTTGCGGTCGAGCACGTAATGAGACAGCAGGCCCAGCGCAAAGGCACGACCCAAGCTGGCGTCGCGCGGCAGCAGATGCGACACGCCGTCGCGCAGGCACGCGAACTGGCGAGACATGCGCGACCGATGCATGACCTGTGCCAGCAGCGTGCAGTCGGAAACACGCGGTGTCAGAATGTGAAAGAAAAACGGGTCGGGGCCTTGGTTGCCCAAGATAAAGGCAATGCGCTCTTCATCGGACGTGATGACGCCCTGCGGAAGACGGTCGATGCTTTCCTCGCCAAACAGATGATGGGTGATAAGCGCGGGCATAATGATCCTTTCGATTTCATTCGATGCCACCCATTATGCCCACCGCGCGCCCATGCCAAACCTGCGATGGTAAACGACGGCACGCAGACCGTCTACGCAAGCCCCAAGTGTGCTTTAACCTCGGCAGCGCGACGGCGGGACACGGGCACCGTCGAGCTCACGCGGTCGAGCCTGAGCTCCATAAGACCCGTGGAACCGATCTCGACATTATGCACGTCTTCCAAATTGACTAGGTAGCTGCGATGAACGCGAATAAAGCCCTCAGAGTCCAAGCGACGCTCGAGCGAAGAGATCGACTCATTGATCAGGTACGTTCCCTCGGCGCAGATGGCGTTGCAAAAATCGGCGCGCGCCTCAAAGTAGCAGACGTCTGCGGCGGGAATGAACACCTTTTTGCCCCCGCGGTCCACCGTCAGACGCAAAGGCTGGCGCGGAGCATGGATAACACGACGGGCACCCAAGGCTGCCTCGATCTTGTCGAGTGCCTTTGACAGGCGTGCGTCCTCGACCGGCTTGACGACATAGTCGACCGCATCGAGGTTATACGCATCGGCGGCAAACTCGGCAAACGCCGTCACAAACACAACCACCGGCGGCGTCTTTAGGTTCTGCAGCGTCTCGGCAAGCTCAATTCCCGAGCGACCGGGCATGGTAATGTCTAAAAACAACACGTCGGGCTTGTTCGACAGAATCGACTCCACGGCTTCGGTGACATTGCCCGCCTCGGCAATCTGGCCCACGCGTGCATCCTTTTCCAACAGATAGCGTAGCTCAGCCCTAATGGGAGGCTCGTCATCAACCACCAAGATGTTCCAGCCTTCGGACATATGTGCTTCCCCTCTTTTTCTCTCAATCCAACCGCGTGCTACGCCGTCAACGGCGCGGGCTCATGCGGCTCGCCGTTCAGCTCGACGATGACCTGCGTTCCCACGCCCTCCTGGGACTTCACGCGCATGCCGGAATCTTCTCCGTAAAAGAAATGGATGCGCTGAAGCACGTTGAAGAGCGCCAGGCCGCAACCTCGCTTGACGGAGCCGTCGGCGGTAATGCTCTCGGGCTCCTCTCGGCGATGTTGCTCAAACAGATGCGCGCAGACCTCTTCGCTCATACCGATGCCATCGTCCTCGACGATGATCTCCAAACCGTCATCGGTCTCGAAAGCCCTAACGTGAATAGAAAGCGGCTCGGTCTCGCGCTGCGCGTGCTTGATGCAGTTTTCGAGCAACGGCTGCAAGATAAACGGCGGCACCATGCAATCGCACACCTCAAAGTCGATATCGACCGAGACGCGCAGACGGCCGTCGCCATAACGAGCCTGCATAAGATTGATATAGCGAGTGCCCTGTTCCACCTCGTGCTCGAGCGTTGTGAGGGTATCGGAATCAGAAAGCGTCTGACGGTAGTAATTGGAAAAGTCGATCAGCAGCGATCTGGCCTTGTCCGGCTCGGTACGCACGAGCGACACGATGGTGCTGATGGTGTTAAACAGAAAATGAGGGTCGACCTGCGATTGCAAGGCGCGCAGCTCCACGCGGGCCGTAAGCTCGTCCTGGCGCTCGAGCTCAAAGCTCGCAAGCTGCGTGGAAATGAGGTCGGCAAAGCCCGAGGCAAGCGCCGTCTGGCGCATATCGATGCTGCTCAGACGGGGATAATACAGCTCGAGCGTGCCCACGCAATGCCCGCGCACGGTAAGCGGTGCGACAATACCGGCGCGCAGGCGCGGAAAGTAGCCACCAGTCTCGGTCGAGGCATCGCGCGAGAACACGCTTTGCTCACCGCTGTTGATCACGTTGAGCGTAGTCCGCAGCACCACCGGGGTGCCCGCGGGGCATTTTGCCGAGTCCTCGCCCCAGCTTGCCAACACCTGCTTGCCGTCGGTAAAGCAGATGGCAGAGGCGATAGTTTCGGACAGGATGATCTTAGAGGCGCCCAGGGCAGCTTCGGGCGTAAGGCCGCGCGACGTGTAGGCGAATATTTTTGATGCGATGGCGAGCGTGCGGTCGGTTGCGCTCGATGTGAGGTCGTCGGGAACGACAAAGACGTACGAGAAGAAGAAGCACAGCATGACCAAGCCGGCAATGACGACAACGGCCGGAACGGGATTGGGATTATCGGTTAGATCCCAGATGAGCAGCAGGATAAGCAGTGGAACGACAATACCGAGCAAGATGGCTTGAACCACATGCTGAGCGGTACGAAAGACCTTGGTAGAGTTGTAGCTCTTGCCCAGAATCAGCCTATTGAGATCCACTGTCATCCCCTTCTTACTGACGCACCCCATAGCAATAAAGAGGGCCGCAAGCGACCCTCTCCATTGCATTATGCAATCAAATACTGTGTTTTACATCAAGCCATCGATGAACGGTAGCTTAGGCGCTGTACTTGTTTGCCTCGCCGAAGGTGCCGCCCTCGACAATCCAGCCGTCCTTCATGATGACGTCCATGTTGTCGGTGTTGAGCACGTGGATGTCGGCGGCGACGTCACCGTTGACGACCAGCAGGTCGGCGCACTTGCCGGCCTCGATAGAACCGGTCTCGTCCTCGATGTGGCACATCTTGGCACCGTTGAGGGTGGCACAGGTGATGGTCTCGACCGGGGTGAAGCCGATCTTGTCGACGAACTCATACATCTCCTCGATGGAGCAGGTGCCGTACGGGGTGACGAAGGAGAAGGAGTCGGAGCCGATCGTCATGACGACGCCGCGCTTCTTGGCCTCGCGCAGGCAGTCGTAGTTGCGCTGCAGCTCCTTCTCGACCAGGGTGCCCTCGTACTTGTCGTGCAGCTCGGGAACGTAGACGGGCGGATAGGTGGCGTACCAGGTGGGCAGGAAGGCGATCGTCGGAGTGAAGAAGGTGCCCTGCTCGGCCATGAGGTCCATGGTGCGCTCATCGATATCGAAGCCGTGAATCAGCTGCTCGCAGCCAAAGCGAACGGAATCGTAGGCAGCGGCGTGGTTGTTGTAGCAGTGGCTCCACACGGGGATGCCGACCATCTTGGCCTCTTCGACCACGGCCTGAATCTCCTCGGAGCAGTAGTGCTGGTCGCGGCCGGAGTCCCAGCGCCAGATGCCGCCACCGGTAGCCCAGATCTTGATGGCATCGGGGTTCTCGCGCAGGCGACGACGGACGGCCTTGCGCAGATCCCAAGGACCGTCGACCTGATCGCCCCAGGGGTGCGATTCCTTGTTGAGCTCCTGGCTGCAGTGGTGCGAGTCACCGTGACCGGCAACACGGCAGAAGCCAAGGCCGGTGGCCAGAACGCGCGGGCCCTTGAAGACGCCCTTGTCGATGCAGTCACGGATCTGGATACCAAAGCGGCCGATCTCGCAGACGGTGGTGAGGCCGTGGGTGAGGCAGTCGTAGGCCTGTTTGACGGCGACGGCCTGCTTCTCGAGGAGCGGCTGCATGACCCAGTCGGTGTCATCGTCGGTCAAGTTGCCCGAGAAGTGCAGGTGGGTGTCGATCAGGCCGGGAAGGACGGTCTTGCCGGCGGCGTCGATGACCTCAACGCCCTCGGGAAGGTCCTGCATGGCGCCGGCGTACTCGATCTTGCCGTTGTCGTCGACGAGAACGAGGGAGTTCTCGACCGGCTCGGCACCGGTACCGTCGATGAGCTTGCCGCCAACGATTGCATACTTAGTGGACATGGTTCCTCCTTATGGATCCATATAGTGGGCGAGGCCGTGTTGGGTTAAGGCCTCACAAAGCTACCCAAGTGGCGCCGGGTTCGGTGCGCGGAAGAGAGGGGCCCGCGCACCTGATCCGCCCCGGCTCGGCGTTACTTTTTGCGGGAATTGGTGAAAGCCATGAGAGCCAGGCCAATAGCCAACCAGCCGATCACGATGCTCCACTCCACCATGTTGAGGGAGGCGGGAGAGAACGGAATCACGAGCAGGCCGATGATGATGGCGCAGGCAGCAATAGCGAGGGAGATGCCAAACTTGCCGCCGGGCACCTCGTAGGGACGAGGCAGGTCGGGCTCGGTGAAGCGCATGCGCAGGCAGGCGAGGGCGACCATGCCGCAGGAGAAGATGAAGGCGAGAGCCGACACGTTGGTCAGAGGGATGAGCATGTTCTTGCCCAGGAACGGACCGACGACGGTGATGACGCCCAGAACGAAGCAGGCGAGCTTGGGAGCGCCGGAATTGGGATCGACCTCGGCAAACTTCTCGGGCAGCTGGCCCTTGCGGCCCATGGCGAGCATGATGCGGCTCGTGGCGCCGTAGAAGGAGTTCATCGGGCCCATGGGTCCAAGCGTGGCGATGACGAGCATGGCCAGGTACAGGAGCATGTTGATACCCTTGAGGCAGGCAAGCGCGGGAACCGGGCTCTTAACAAACTCATGCCAGTCAAGGATAGTGCCGAACGAGTAAATGCAGACCATGTAGAAGCCGCCGGCGGCCAGCAGGGCCAGGGAGATGATCTTGCCGAACTTGTTCCAGTTGAGGCCCTCGGCTGCTTCCTCAGCCTGCTGAGGAATGGTGTCGAAACCGGCGTAGAAGAACGGGGTCAGAACCAGGACCGACACGATGCCGGCGAACAGGCTGGCGCCCTCGGTAGCGGCCTTGCCGCCGCCAGCGCCGGTGACCTGGGAGAACACGGGCATGGCATTGTCCGGCGAGCCGGTGAACAGCGAGACGCCCATGGCGAGCAGCATGCCGCAGAGCAGAGCCTTGGTCAGGAAGGCCTGGAGCTTGGCGGCCGAGCTGGCGCCGCGGAAGTTGAGGAAGATGACGTAGGCTGCAAAGCCGAGCGCGATCAGCGTCGGGAACAGGTAAACGTCGGCGCCCAGGATGGTGTAGAGCTTGACGGCGCGCAGCCACTCAAGACCGGGCAGGCTGCCGAACATCTCGGACACGAGGGTCGAAATGGCGATGGCCTCCCACGGGCACAGGATGCCGTTGCCCAGGGCCAAAAGCCATCCGGTGATGTAGCTCAGCGTACGGCCAAAGCTACGATCGACATACTCGACGATGCCGCCCGAGATGGGGATAGCAGCCGTGAGCTCACCGAAAACAGCTCCGACGGGCACGAGGAAGATTGCACCCAAGAGGAATGCGATCATAGCGGGAACGGGACCGCCGCCCACGACCATCCAGTCGCCGACCTGCAGAACCCAACCGGTACCGATGATGGCACCGAAACCGATGGTGAAGAAGTTCCAGAGCGAAAGCGTTTTCTTCATGCCGCCGTTATCCTCGACTGCAACTTCTGCATTCTTGTCCGCCATTGTTCCCCTCCTTTCCTGTTTGACGCCCCTTGGCGTCACCCCTTGCGCGGTCCGTTTTGCCGCGCGCTTTTATTCCATGGCTTTAAGATACGGCCTTGGCGCAGCAGCGCCGCTCGCAGCTCGACCGAAGGCAGAACTGCAAAACGAGCGGCACCGTTTTTGGGACGAACGGCGGGAGACGTCATTCGTCTTGGACGCTTTCATCTTGTCTGCTTTTGAATACCTGTTGCCGTGACGCTTGGCGCGCGGCGCGGCAACGTTCATACCATTTGTCAGGCTTTTGGCGCACATACCCATGTGTCGTGCATCTTTTTATGTAGGATAGACAAGTTACACATGAGGCAAGGTGATTCGAATGGCATACGGATACAATGACGGCGGCCAACGGCCACAAAGCGTGCGCCTTGCCGGCCGCACCACGCCAACGCCCAGAAGCACCTCCGACAACGACAACCCGCAGCGCCCCCAAGAGCAACTCGGGGCTTCTTCGCGGCAACAAAGCCGTACCGTGCAGCAGTCAGACCGCGTGAGCACGAGCGCACGCCAACGCCAGACCGACACATCGCAGCCACGCCGCTACGATCGCCGTACGACCGACTACTACGTTAAGCGCTCCTTTTCGCGACCTCAACGCGATCGCGGCAATTCCGCCCCTCACCCCGCGTCGCACACCACAAGCCACGCGCTTCCGGCCCGCCGCCTACGCCTTGCGCTTTGCTCCATCGCCGCCTGCCTCGTCTTTGTGTTTTTGGGATCCTGTATCTCCCACGGATCAGCTGGTCTTGAGCCCACTGCCGAGGACAAGCTGCTTAAAGCTCCCGTCGCACCTGGTTACTCCTTTGCGTTCTCGACCCCACGCTCGCAATGGCAGGCCGGCACCATGCCCCACATCTACCAAATTGACCCCGCATGGTCGGAGCTGCCCTATGCCGGTGGCACTATTCGCGAAAACGCTTGCGGTCCTACCTGCCTCACCATGGTCTATATCTTTAAGACCGGCCATACCGATAAGACGCCGGTCGATATATGCGCACTGGCCGAAGCCGGCAACTACGCCCCCACTGGTGCCACCGAGTGGTCGTTTATGACAGGCGGTGCGTGGCAGCTGGGGCTCAACGGAACACAGCTCTATAACGATCGCGAATCGATTACCCAAGCACTTCGCTCGGGTGCGCCCGTCATCGCCGCAGTGCGCCCCGGTACGTTTACCAACGTAGGCCACTACATCGTGCTCTACGGCATCGACGACGCCAACCAGATTGGCGTCTACGACCCCAACTCGGCCAGCCGCAGCGCCCGCCGCTGGGGCGTCGTAGAGGTCCTCAACGAAGTCGAAGCCATGTGGGCCTACTACTAGTCATTGGGGACAGACTTAAATGAGTGGTCATTGGGGACGCTCTTGTTTGACTAGTCATTTAAGAACGTCCCCAATGACTAGGTGAATAGCAAAAGCCCCGCAGTCGGAGCGGACCGCGGGGCTCATGAAGAGAGGCTAGTTTGTGGGCGCCTTGCCTGGCGCCCACGAGAGAGGCAACAGAGTAGAGACTACTCGTGGATGCGGGTACCGGAGAGGCCGGCCATGGTCTCGGCAGCCTTGTCCAGAGCGCCGATGATGCAGGTGCGGCCCTTGCGGGAACGGGCGAACTTGATGGCAGCGCGAACCTTGGGCTCCATGGAACCCTTGCCGAACTGGCCCTCGTCGGCCAGGCGCTCGGCCTCATCGGCGGTGAGGTCCTCGAGCTCCTCCTGGTTGGGCTTGCCGAAGTTGATGGCGACATGCTCAACGGCGGTCAGCAGGAACAGAACGTCGGCGTCGCAGTCCTCGGCCAGCAGCTCGCCGCCCAGGTCCTTGTCGATGACGGCGGGAACGCCCTTGTAGCAGCCCTTGTTCTCGTAGTCGCGGACGACGGGGATGCCGCCGCCACCGCAGGCGATGACGATGAACTCGTTGTCGAGCAGGTTGAGGATGGAGTCGGCCTCGACGATCTTCTTGGGATCGGGGGAAGCGACGACGCGACGCCAGCCGCGGCCGGAATCCTCGACGAAGACCTTGGAGGGGTCCTCGGCCATGAACTCCTTGGCCTGCTCCTCGGTATAGAAGGGGCCGATCGGCTTGGTCGGGTTCTTGAACGCGGGATCGTCGGGGTCGCACTCGATCTGGGTGACGACGGTGGCGGCGTGCCAACGCTTATAGCGCTTGTGCATCTCGCGGCCGATGCCCTGCTGCAGGTGATAACCAATGTAGCCCTGGGACATGGCGCCGCACTCGGGCAGCGGCATCTCGGGGGTACCGATGGCATCGTGGGCAGCGGCGAAAGCGTTCTGGATCATGCCGACCTGCGGGCCGTTGCCGTGGGTGATGATGATCTCGTTGCCCTGCTCGATGAGACCGAGGAGAGCGTGGGCGGTGTTGCTCACGGCCTCGATCTGCTCGACGGGGTTGTTGCCGAGGGCGTTGCCGCCAAGGGCGACGACAATACGATCGGGCTTGCCAAGAGGCTTAGACATTGCTGGAATCCTTTCTGTAAAAGGCCTACAACCCATTAATAACCCGCGTCCGTGCGATACGCGAGTTTATTAAGGTTTATATTCTCTTTATCGCTCATTTTATTCATTTTGAAAATAGCGGAACGGTGAACGGTCGTTTTTATCCGCTCAGCGTACAGAACCCCAGCTCAGGCATATCTACGCCATTTACGTGCAACTTTATTTAAATGCAGCAAGGATTATGTCGGATTATGCAAACTACATCTCTGCTAAACACAAAACAGACAGCGTAAAATCTTACTCGCACTATACGAGATTCTATGCACTTATAAGTCGAGTATGCACCCCTGCAAAAACAAGGGGCTTTTCATCCAGCAAAAGGAATAAAGAAGAGCTCCGAAAAGACGGCAACAGCCAAGTCCCCCATCCATCCCCAAAGTGGCGCGAGGTTTCGCGGCAAAGCCGCGAAACAGCGAAGGGGACGGAATACCCGGCCAACTACGTCCTTCATCCGCCCACACAATCCGAGGACGTAGTCGTAGCAGGATCCGAGGGCTAACCTTCGCGGACACTCCGCAGGACGAAAGAACCCCCGCCGCACGTAGTGCGCAGCGGGGGTTCTTTCATGTCCGAGGACGTCCGCGAAGGTTAGCCCTCGGATCCTGCGGTGGGAGACTTAGGCCTCGTTGTACACCGTCTTGAGCTTCAGCAGGTGCTGATAGCGGTCCATAGCGGCCTGCTCGTTCTCCTTGAAGAGCTCCTCGGCGCGCTCGGGGAAGGAACGCGTCAGCGAAGCGTAACGGGCCTCGTTCATCAGGAACTCCTGATAACCGCCCGCGGGCTCCTTGGAATCGAGCGAGAACTTCTTGCCGGCAGCAGCCTCGGGGTTGAAGCGGAAGAGGTTCCAGTAACCGCACTCGACAGCCTTCTTCATCTCGGCCTGGCAGTTCTGCATGCCGCCCTTCTTGATGGAGTGCATCTCGCAGGGGCTGTAGCCGATGATGAGGGACGGGCCGTGATAGGCCTCGGCCTCGGTGATGGCCTTGATGGTCTGAGCGGGGTTGGCGCCCATAGCCACCTGTGCCACATACACATAGCCGTACTGCATGGCGATCTCGGCCAGGCTCTTCTTCTTGATCTCCTTACCGGCAGCGGCGAACTGTGCCACCTGACCGATGTTGGAGGCCTTGGAGGCCTGTCCGCCGGTGTTGGAGTACACCTCGGTATCGAACACGAAGATGTTCACATCCTGCTTGGAGGCGATAACGTGATCCAGACCGCCGTAGCCGATGTCGTAGGCCCAGCCGTCGCCGCCGAAGATCCACATGGACTTCTTGGCCAGATACTCCTTCTTGCTGAGGATGTCAGCCACCAGCGTACAGGCGGCGCAGTCGCAGAACAGCGCGCCCTTGGCCTTCAGCTCGGCGGCATGCTCGGCGAACTGCGGCACGGCGGCCAGCTCCTCCACGGTGCAGATGCTCTCCTCCAGTGCCTTGACATAGGCCTTGGCGGGCTCGGCGTTGGCGGTGCCGTCGTCCATGGTATCCAGCCACGCCTGTGCGGCGGCCTTCAGCTCCGGACGGGCCCACTCAACGGCGATGAGCTGGCGGGTCTCCTCGGCCAGATCCTCGCGGATCTTGTTCTGGCCGGTGAACATACCCAGGCCGTGCTCGGCGTTATCCTCGAACAGGGAGTTGGCCCAAGCGGGACCATGGCCTTCCTTGTTGGTGCAGTAGGGAGAGGTGGCAGCCGGACCGCCCCAGATGGAGGAGCAGCCGGTGGCGTTGGAGATGTACATCCGGTCACCGAACAGCTGGGTAATCAGGCGG
>UQJA01000034.1 GCA_900541285.1 uncultured Collinsella sp. | reverse complement strand
TCGACGCTCTGGGCCCGCGCAATGTGATTGGCCTGGTGCTGGGGCGCAACCGTATCTTTACGCCGGCGCAGGAAGAAGCCGAGGCTGCCCGCTGTGCCGCCGTCCGCGCCATCGCCGAGCGTCTGCACATTCGCACCGTCGAGCGCGATGCACCGGATGCGGCGCGCGTGCTCGATCGCGACGTGTCGGCGGGCGATGCCGAGCGCCTGCGCTCGCGCACGCTGGGCCTGATGCTGGAGGATACGGCGCTCGAGCTGGGTGCGATGGCGCTGAGCCCGCTGTCCAAAACCGAGTACGCGCTGGCGGCGCCGGCGCTTTGCGGCGGCTACCAGGGCGACTTTGCGCCCTTTGGCGATGTGTACCTGTCGACGCTTGAGTTTGTGGCGCGTGTGCGCAACCGCACGTCTGCCGTGGTGCCCCAAGAGCTCGTGACGCTCAACGCAGTGGAAGATTGTATGGAGCGCGTGCTGGCGCAGGCGCTCTCGACGCTCGACGGTCCGGTCGATATGCTCGACCGTGCGGCACAGCTGCTCGGCGGGCTTGAGCCGGGTGAGGTCGATGGCGCGCTCGAGGCGCACGTAGACCGCAATCGACCTTTCGACGACATCCCGATGGCCGCTGGCAAGCCTGAGGCCTGCTCGCTGCTGCTGATGCTCGTTCGACAGGGTGAGGCTGCCCGTCGCATGCTACCGACGGCGCCGATCGTCTCGGCCCGTTCGTTTGCCGAGCGTGCCTGGCCGTATATGCTCGCGTGGTCCGACCTGGGGCTTAACGGCAAGGAGCGTATGACGGTCGATTCGCTGGCGCGCGCCGAGGTGCGCCGTTTTGCTGACGAGGATACGAGCGAGCGCGTGCGAAACGAGATGATGGGCGTGCTGGGCGAGCTACTGGGTATTTCGCCCGAGCAAATGGAGGAGCTGCGCTCTGAGGACGGTCAGCGTCGTTTGCACGAGGGAATGAAAAAGTTCGAGGGCGAGGTTCAGGACGCCATCGATAAGATGATGGGCGGTCAGGGCGGCTCGCAAGGTAGTCCCCAGGGTGGCCCGATGCCGCATCCGCCGGTTGATCCGAGGCAGTTCCCCTTTTTCTCGCAGAACTAACTATGGGATAGGATTCGCTTCCAACCCCGATACTTCAACTAAGCATCTTGGCCCCGTTGTGTTATTCTAGAACAGACGTTCGTGAATGATGCGCGGGGCCCTGTCTTGCGCTGTGCTTGTGGCGAGGGGAGGTCGGCTTGGTTATCTTGGGCATTGACCCCGGTTTGGCTCATACGGGTTGGGGGATTATCGAGGAGCGGCGTGGCGAGGTTCGCTGCCGTGCCTACGGTTGCATCGAGACCAGCGCGGGCAGCCCGCTTGCGGTGCGCCTGTCGCATATCGCCCGTGACCTTAAGGATGTCGTCGAGCGTTATCGACCCGACACAGCTGCTGTCGAGAGCATCTACTTTGGCGCCAACGTTCGTTCGGCCATCCCCACGGCGCATGCCCGCGGTGCTGCACTCGTAGCGCTTTCGGAATGCGCGCTCGAGATTGGCGAGTACACGCCCATGCAGATCAAACAGGCTGTGGTGGGCACCGGCGCCGCGGACAAGCGGCAGGTCGCCTATATGGTACGCACACTCACACAGCTCGACCACGACCCGCATCCCGACCATGCCGCCGATGCCCTGGCCTGCGCCATCTGCCACGTAAACCTCAGCCGCACCCGCGCCCTCACCGGTGGCGAGTTCTATCAACAGAGAGGAACCGGATACTGATGATTTCCCAGCTCCACGGAACGCTTGTCGAGTCCACGATGAGCTCTGCTGTCGTCGATGTGTCGGGCGTTGGCTTTGAACTCGGCATCTCGGGCAGCACTGCGGCCACGTTGCCGACGCCCGGCGGCGAGGTCCGTCTCTACACGCGTATGCAGGTGCGCGAGGACGCCATGACACTTTTCGGTTTTTCCTCAAAGGATGAGCGCACGATGTTCGACCGGCTCGTGTCCGTTTCGGGCGTTGGCCCGCGCCTGGCGCTTGCCGTGCTTTCCACCTATACCGTGGGGCAGCTGTATTCGCTGGTGATGGCCGAGGACGACAAGGGCATGGCCAAGGTACCCGGTGTGGGCAAAAAGACAGCTCAGCGTCTGATCCTGGAACTCAAGAGCACCTTTGCCAAGGATAAGGGCTTTGTGCCGGTCGACGTGATTCCCGGCCAGGTTGCGATGCCGGTTCCCGCCGCCGCTCCTTCGGCGATCGATGACGCCCGTGCGGCGCTCCTTTCCATGGGCTTTAGCCCGCAGGAGACCGATGTTGCCCTGAGCGGGTATGATGGGCAGAATATGCGTGTCGAGGATCTGCTCGGCGCGGCGCTTAAGCGACTTGGAATGGATGCGTGATGTGGGAAGCCGATGACTCTCAGGACCTGTGGGCGACGCCCGGCAACTCGCCGGCGGCATCCATGGCGCACGGCGAGCGCATGGTGGGCTCGGAGCTGACGGCCGAGGACCTCGATGTCGACCGCACTTTGCGCCCCCAGCGCCTGGACGACTACTGCGGCCAGGAGCACATCAAGCAGAGCCTGCGCGTGTTGATCGAAGCGGCGCAGAGCCGTGGCGAGACGCTCGACCACGTGATTTTCTCGGGTCCTCCGGGCCTGGGCAAGACCACGCTGGCCACCGTTATCGCCAACGAGCTGGGCGCTCAGATCAAGACCACGAGTGGCCCTGCCATCGCGCGCACGGGCGACCTGGCGGCCATCCTTACTAACTTGCAGCCGGGTGATGTGCTGTTTATCGACGAGATCCACCGCCTCAACCGTTCGGTCGAGGAGGTCCTGTACCCCGCGATGGAGGACTTTGCCCTCGATATCGTGATTGGCAAGGGTCCGGCGGCGCGCTCGATTCGCCTGGATATTCCTAAGTTTACGCTGGTAGCGGCAACGACCCGCTCAGGCATGTTGACCGGCCCGTTGCGCGACCGCTTTGGCATTTCGTATCGCCTGGATTACTACACGGTCGAGGAGCTCGCGCAGATTGTGACGCGCTCGGCGACTATCCTGGGCGTGACGATCGACCATCCCAGTGCACTCGAGATCGGCTCGCGTTCGCGCGGCACGCCACGTCTTGCCAACCGCCTGCTCAAGCGCGTGCGCGACTATGCGCAGGTGCGCGGCAACGGTCCCATTGAGCTCGATATCTGTCGCCAGGCGCTTGAGTTCTTCGAGATCGATGAGCTCGGTCTGGACTGGATGGATATTCGCATTTTGGAGACGCTCGCTAAGACGTTCTCCGGTCGTGCCGTGGGACTTACGACCCTTGCCAGCGCGGTGGGCGAGGACCCGGGCACGCTCGAGGATGTCTATGAGCCCTATTTGTTGCAGTGCGGGTTGATGATTCGTACGCCGCAGGGCCGTCAGGCAACGCTTCGCACCTTTGAGCACCTGGGGATTGAGCCTACCGTTTAGGGCGCTTTGTTTTGGCTAGCTGTTGGGCTATCGCTGGGCATCGGGTAAACATATCGCCGTTCATCGGTTATGGGCGTTTTACTATTGCGCGCCCGTGCTATGCTGAATTGGTCTTTTTCTCATTCGGTAACGAAAGGACCGCCCATGCCTACTGACATCGAAATCGCACGTTCTGTCACGCCACTGCCTATTACCGAGGTGGCCAAGAACGCCGGCGTAGACGTTAAGCACCTTATTCCGTACGGCTTCGACAAGGCTAAGGTCGACTATTCACTGCTCAACGAGCCGACTGATCACCAGGCCAAGCTCGTCCTCGTGACCGCTATCAACCCAACGCCCGCGGGCGAGGGCAAGACCACCACGACCATCGGTCTGGCCGACGGCCTGCGTCGTCGCGGCGTCAAGAGTGCCGTGGCCCTGCGCGAGCCTTCGCTCGGCCCCGTCTTTGGCGTTAAGGGCGGTGCTGCCGGCGGCGGCTGGGCTCAGGTCATCCCCATGGAGGATATCAACCTGCACTTTACCGGCGACTTCCACGCTATCGGTGCCGCCAATAACCTGCTGGCCGCCATGCTTGATAACCACATCCAGCAGGGCAATCAGCTCGGTATTGACGTTAAGCGCATCACTTGGAAGCGCGTCGTCGATATGAACGACCGTCAGCTGCGCCACGTCATCGACGGCATTGGCGGTAAGGCCCAGGGCGTGCCGCGCGAGGACGGCTTCGATATCACCGTCGCTTCCGAGGTCATGGCAATCCTGTGCCTGTCTACGAGCATCAGCGACCTCAAGGAACGCTTGGGTGAGATTGTCGTCGGCTATAGCTTTGCCGGCGAGCCCGTCCGTGCCCGCGACCTCAAGGCCCAGGGTGCCATGGCCGCGTTGCTTAAGGACGCGCTCAAACCCAACCTGGTGCAAACGCTCGAGGGTACGCCCGCGTTTGTCCACGGCGGTCCCTTCGCCAACATTGCCCACGGCTGCAACTCTATCATGGCTACGCGTATGGCGATGCGCTTTGGCGATGTTGCCATTACCGAGGCCGGCTTCGGTGCCGATCTGGGTGCCGAGAAGTTCCTCGACATCAAGTGCCGCATGACGGGCGTTCGCCCCAGCGCCGTCGTGGTCGTCGCGACCGCTCGTGCGTTGAAGTACAACGGTGGCGTCGCCAAGGCCGACCTCAACGAGGAGAACCTCGAGGCCCTCAAGGCCGGCATGCCCAACCTGCTGCGCCACGTCGACAACATCCAGAACGTATATGGTCTGCCCTGCGTGGTCGCCATCAACCGCTTCCCGACGGACACCGAGGCCGAGCTTGCGCTCATTGAGTCCGAGTGCCAGAAGCTCGGCGTCAACGTTAAGCTTTCCGAGGTCTGGGCCAAGGGCGGCGAGGGCGCGCTCGAGCTTGCCGATGAGGTCATGCGTCTGATTGAGCAGCCGAGCGAGCTCAAGTTTGCCTATGAGGACGGCGTTGATGTCGCTGATGCCCTCGAGGCCGTTGCCACCAAGGTCTACCGCGCCGACGGCGTTGACTTTACGCCGGCCGCCAAGCGCCAGCTCGCCGAGCTGCGCGAGAATGGCTTTGGCAACCTGCCGGTGTGCGTCGCCAAGACGCAGTACAGCTTTAGCGACAACGCCAAGGCCCTGGGCGCTCCCGAGAACTTCCGCATCACCGTGCGTGAGCTCAAGGTTTCTGCCGGCGCCCACTTTGTGGTCGCGCTGACCGGCAGTGTTCTGACCATGCCGGGTCTGCCCAAGGTGCCCGCGGCCGAAAACATCGACGTCGACAACGACGGCAACATCACCGGCCTGTTCTAAGTCTGCTGTCCATAGTTGCTTGTCCGCCCCGCCGTGCCCACAAGGCCCGGCGGGGCTTTTTGATCCTTAGGCCCGCGCATGTCTTGTAGATACCGACGGACTCTGCCCATCATAGGCTTTTGCGCGGGTAGAATGCATGGATAACTTGAGGCTCACGCGCGACGGAAAGGAATCGTTGCATGGATCAGGACAAGACAACCGTGATGGGCGGCTACGGTTCCGCGCAGGCTGGCGATAGCGCCGATGCGACCCGCGTTGTTCCCAACCCCGGTTATACCGACCCCGCCGCGACGCAGCCTTCGGCCGAGCCCACCCGGGTTATGGGCTATGGCGACACGGCGCAGGATTCTTACGCTGCATCTTCGCAAGGCCCCTATGGCAACGCAGCTCCGGATCCGTTTGATTACGCGCCGCAGGATTCTTATGCTGCCTCGACGCCGAATCCCTATGATGGCCTGCCGCAGAATCCCATTCCGCAGCCTCAGCAGACGACGTATATGCCTCGCACGGCGCAGCCTCGCTACGAGTCGCACGAGCCGTATCGCGAGTGCCCCAAGTCGATTCCGCAATATGGCGAGGACGAGGAGAAGAAGCCGTCGCGTTCGTCGAGCGTGATCAAGAAGATCCTCATCGTGCTGGCGATTTTCTTTGCGCTGTCGGTTGTGTTTGCCATCGTGTCGGGCATGCTCAACAAGCGAGGGAGTTCAACGGCCGATACCACTGCCGAACAAACCGAGTTCGCCTCGTCTAGCACCGTCGATCTGAGCGATATCCCGGGGCAGTACTGGTCCAACGCCAAGAAGATCCTCAAGTCGCGCGGCGCCGATCTTTCGAATGCCGTGGTCCTGACTGATGATGGCTCAACGCCCGTCATCGATGCCAACTGGGTCGTGACGTCTGCCAACTATAACGACAACGGTAACCTCGAGATTCAGCTCACGCGCAAGGACGGCTCGTCGGGCAACGCGTCCGGCAACCAGGGCGGCGCGGACAGCTCGAGTTCCAATACGCTGGAGGACTTGAGCAACAAGGCGCAGGAGTTGGGAGACAAGGCGCAAGAGCTGGGCGACACGGCACAAAACCTGGGCGATACCGCGCAGAACTTGGGCGGCTTGGCGACGGATGCCTGGAACGCCCTGCAAAACGGCATCTCGGGCGCGCAGGGAAACTAGCTGTTAAGCAGGCTACAACTGCTCGGCCGGACGCTCGGGCGAGCTAAAGCCCGAATCAAACGTGACGACGCACGAGGCGTCGGGCCGGCGCTCGTGCACGATGCGCGTGACGAGCTCCAGCAGCTCCTCGTCGGATATGTCAAAGCCGTCGGGACGCACCAGGTCAAACGAAACGAACCCGTCGTGCTCGTGCAGGTCGTGGATGGAGAGCGCGGGATCGATCTGCATGACGCCGCGCTTGACCCAGCCGCGCAGGTCGTCGCTGGTGGTGGCGATGGGGTCGCAGTGCAGCGTGATATCGATGCCCATTTGGCGCTTGATGTCGTGCTCGATGGTGTCCAAAATCTCGTGGTGCTCAAATGCGTCGCCCTCGCCGGGCATCTCCACGTGGGCGCTGGCAAACTGACGACCGGGGCCGTAGTCGTGCACCATCAGGTCGTGTGTGCCCAAGACCTGCGGATAGGACATGATCTTATCGCGGATTGCCTGGACGAGCTTGGGGTCGGGCGCTTGCCCCAGCAACGGGCTGATGGCGTCGCGCACTAGGCCCATGCCGCTGATGCAGATGAAGATGCCCACACCCAGGCCCGCCCAGCCATCGAGGTCATAGCCTGTCGTTTGCGAAATAAGTGCCGCCGCTAAGATCGAGCCCGAGGTGATGACATCGTTTTTGGAGTCCTGCGCCGTAGCGATGAGCGTCTCCGAGTCGATGCGGTCGCCCAGCGTGCGGTTGAACGCGGCCATCCAGAGCTTAACGAGCATGGACAAGACGAGGGCGGCTAGGGAGACCAGCGTGTAGGCGGTGGGGGAGGGCTTGATGATCTTGGCGATGGACTCGAGCGCCAGGTTGATGCCGACGGCGCAAACGAGGACGGCGACAAACAAACCGGCGAGGTACTCGTAGCGGCCATGGCCATAGGGGTGACCTTCGTCGGCCGGGCGGCTGGCAAGGCGGAACCCGAGCAGGCTCACAATGTTGCTCGAGGCGTCGGAGAGGTTGTTGAAGGCGTCGGCGATAAGCGAGACCGAGCCGGCGAGCAGACCCGCGATGCCCTTGGCTAGGCACAGGGTAATGTTGAGGCCAATGCAGATGAGGCTTGCGGCAAAGCCCGCGTTGGTACGGCAAGATGTATCGACCGGCTCGCCCTCGCTGCCGGGAACAAGTGTATGTACCAGCCGATTAACAAATAGCATAGCGGTCGTCCTCACAATCATGTTTAAGGGGATAGTGTAGCTCGCGCGGGGGCGCCGTGCACCGATGCTCAGAAAATGCAGCAATAGTCTGCCGGTGCTAACGAGCGAGCCTTCTCGTCTGCCTGGGTGGTCCATTTTGGGCCACATGGGTATGGGCATGTGCCTGCTTGCTCGACATACTTAATGTCGACAGCCCCTGTGCAAAGGAGGACGTTTCCATGGACGAGATGTTTGCCATTAAATGTCAAAACTGCGGCGGCCCTATGTACTCGCACCAGGCTAAGCGCAGCTTTGAGTGCGCCTATTGCGGCACGGTCGTTCCGTGGCAGGCGGACGTCGGAGAGCCCAAGAGCGCCCTGGGCATTCGCCATACGCCGCTGACGGTGGTGGATGGACTGCTCAAGCTCACGCATGTGTCGCAACTCGAGCGCCCGGAGGACCCGGACTGGTATTTCTTCAATTCGCACTGGCGCAATCAGTCGGGCCTGGAACATCTGCTGTGGGAGGATCGCGGCACGGCGCAAGAGTTCCAAGAGGCGACGCATGTGAGCATTCCTTGCCCCTTCTGCGGAGCGTCCTTTGAGGGCGAGTCGACCCAGCGCGTGTTTGAGTGCCCGTCCTGCGGCAACAAGATCGGCATTGCCGACCTGCTCAAGCCGGGGACGTTTAGCAAGCGCCTGACCATGGGCGTGGGTGCGGAGTATGTACCTGAGCAGGGTATTCCCTGCGAAATCTCGCCGCAGCAGGCGCGTGCCAACGCGCTGCAGCTGGTGCGTCAGTACCCCGACGCCTTTGCCGAGCACGACGTGGAAGATGCGATCCAAAACGACATGATGCTCTTCTACTTCCCCATGGCGCTGGCGGACCTGCGCATGATGGCGAGCTTCCCGGGCAAGGGCCTGAGCAAGGAAACCCTGGTGTACTACGAGGTGCTCGACTGGGCATACCCCAGGGCAAACTACCTGGACGTTCGCCTCATGGGCATTTTGGAGCCGTGGGACTTTGCCAAGGTCGGTCCGTTCGATCCCGCCATGCAGGAAGGCGACTTCCGCGTCGTCTCCGTCGATGCATCTACCAAGGACCAGGTGGTCATTGATAAGTTGGCGCTCGACGTTGCGGGCAACGATGCCGAGGCCGTACTGGGGCTCAATAAAAAGAGCATCCGAACCTGGGCGCGCAAGGCCCGCAAGCATAAGGATGGCCTGGTGATGGTGCCGGTCTACTTTGTCGATCGTCCGGCGACGGACAGCCGCGATGGCGAGCAGGTGCGCATTGCCGTAAACGGACAGACGGGCCGCGCGGCCGCGGTGGTGTTTAGTGACAAGCGCGAAACGCACGTCGTGGCGCCGCTCAATCCGAGCCTGCATCTGTCCGGTGAGAGCACCGTGCATGCCACGCCCATCGAGGTCAAATACGTTAAGTCGCCGTTTCTGTACCAGATCGTGCGCCGTGGAGGCGGCGAGCAACCGCGCCAGGTTGCAGCGGTTGCCGAGGGTTCCTACCGAGAAGAAAAGCCCAAACGTAAGGGCTTGCTCGCTGCGATCTTTGGGAAGTAGGGAAGCGCAGCACGGGACGGCTCGCAGGCATGGGGGCTGCCATCCGGTAGTTTGGCAGGGGGTAGATGTAAATAAACGGTGGACCGGCTGCAAAAGGGCCGCCTCGCTGGGCAAGATCAGGTTGTGCCACGGAACCCGCTCCTCAGTTAGTCACACTTCGGAAGCGCGGGCAACGCAGGTGCAAGTGTCTTGAGGGCCGGCTGCAACCGGTCCTTTTCTGTGGCAGCCAATGGGCCCACATCAGACGAAGGCCGCGTCTTTGCCTGTCAGGTCACGCTCGCCAGCCACGGCTAGAATGTCGTTGCCGGCGTCCATGACCGGTATTGTTTTGTAGCGTGCGCCTCAACCGCGGGTGCGCCTGCGACGGCTGCGGTGGTTTCGGTCGCAACGTGCTGCTATCCTTGCACTTCGCCATTAGTCGCTTCGTTGATGGCGCGGTACTCGGCACTCAGCTCGCGCGCCAGCTCTTCCTTGCTTGGAAGATACGGCAGGTATTTGGCGGCAAACACTTGGTCGTTGTCTTCGGGCAGCGTGTACTCGACGATTGAATCGCTTTTGTCCACGCAGAGCACGATGCCTATGGGCGGATTGTCGCCTTCGTTCATGAGCTCACGCGTGTAGTAGTTCACATACATTTGCATCTGGCCCAGGTCCTGATGCGTAAGGTCATCGGTCTTAAGGTCGATGAGCACGAAGCAGCGCATCAGATAGTTGTAAAAAACAAGGTCAATATAGAAATGGCGCCCATCAAAGGTGATGCGCTTTTGGCGCGCCTCGAAAGCGAAGCCACGGCCAAGCTCCAGCAGGAACTTCTGAAGATGTGTGATGAGCGCCTGCTCTAGATCGCTCTCGCGAAACGCAGTATCGTCCGAGAAACCTAAAAACTCCAGTACATATGGATCGCGGATGATATCCTCGGGGCGACGAGCTGGGGCGCTCTTTTGGATTTCTTGGGTGACAGCCTCCTTGTCTTTGCTGGCAAGTAGGCGCTCGCGGAACATGGTGTTGATCTGGCGTTCGAGCTGGCGCGTGCTCCAGCGAGAGTCGGCGCATTCGTTCATGTGCCAGGTGCGAGCTTCGGGGTCAGGAATGCGTATTAACCTGCGGTAATGTGTCCAGCTCAATTCGGGACGCAGTGAGTCCCGAATTGGAAATGCAAGATAGAACTGACGCATTTTGCGCAGCTCTCTTGCTTCAAAACCTTTACCAAAATCCTTGGTAAGTCTGATTGCGAGGGCCTTGAGCAGCGCCTCTCCATACTTGGCGCGCTTCTCTCCGCCCTGCTCATCAACTATGCCCTTGCCGATCTCCCAATACGCCTCAACCATCGCAAAGTTAACGGCGGTATAGGCCTTGTCGCGAGCGGCGTTGAGAATCGAGGAAACCTGCTTGTAAAAACCTTCGGGCACGATTGCCGATTCTCCACGGTTTACCAGTTCGCCCATCACTGTCGCCCCACTTTCCTCTTGTGGAATGCATCTTTATCGCATCTAGTTTAAAGCCTCGCGCGGACACGAATTGCTGTGCTGTCTGACACCTTCGCATGGGAGCCTTGCGGTGACTAAAATGTGGCAATAGAGACAGTTTTAGCGAACCCCACGGGAGTGACGCGTATGGACAACAACACGCTGCTATTCCAGGACAAAGGTTCGGGTAGGTTTAAAGACGTTAAGATCTACCCCAATCGTATCGAGGTGCTCAAGAAGGGCACTTTTGGCGGCAGGCACACCGAGATTGTCTACCTTAAGGACATCACGGGGGTCAACAGGATCAAGGGTCGCGACGTTTTCCTGCGTAACAGGCTGTTGACCGCTTGCGTCTTTAGCCTGAGTAGCCGTGCGAAGGCCCAGGAATTTGTGAAAGCGCTGAACATGGTGATGTAGCCGATAGCGGCGTTCGGGCCAAGGTAAAAATCGGGGCGCAGAACGGTATTCTGCGCCCCGATTGAGTTAATGCGCCCAAAAGACTGGCTTGCCTATTCGTTAACGTCCTCGGTATTGTCGCGGTCACTGGCAAGCATTGCTGCACCTGCGACCGTTGTCGCCACGGCGGCGGCAGCGAGCCCGGCGGCAACGCCAGAGCCGTCGCCCGTGTTGGCGAGCTTTCCGCCCGAGCTCTTGCCCTGGTCTCTCTTGTTGCTCTTGCCGTTCTTGTCGGCGCCGCCTGCGTTGGAACCCGTGCCGCTGCCGGTGCCGCCCGCACTGCCCGAGGCCGCTACGGTAAAGCTTGCGGCTCCGTCGCTGGCGAGCGTGTAGTTCTGCGCCGCGTCGCCCAAGAGACCGTTCACGCGCACCCAGTACGTTCCTGCGGCAAATGTTTCGCCCTCGGCCATTGCCGTGCCCGGAGCGCCGTCCGCGTCGTGCACAAACTCGAGCTGGGCCGTGCAGGCATCGGTTTCGAGCTTGCCCTCGAGTGATGCCGCAATCTTGGCGCGCACGTCTTCGCCGGCCTTAAGGCCTTCGAGTCCCTCAAAATGGGGCGTCAGCGCGCGTGGATCGATATCGATGGGCACAGAGCCCTGCAGCCCCGTAACGGTCTCGTTGCCCAAGGCGTCGACATCCACGTATTCGATGGTAAACGCATGGCCCGAAGCCGCCACGTTGAGTACGTTGCTGCTGTCGACAAGGCGGAAATGGCCCTCGCCAACGGTCTTGCCATCCTGGAGCGAGGCATCGCTCAGCGAGTCGCCGTACGTCATGCGCATGCGGGTCGGGAGGCAGCACGAAGCCGACTGCGTGTGCTTCGTATCGTAATTGTAATTGCGCTGATAGATGCTCCGGGCCAGCGCCGCATCAACAAAGTCGGATGCGATGATGCCAATGTGCTTGAGGTAATCTGACTTTGTATCCTCGGTGCCGCTGGGATTGATGTACGGGCTCTTGTACAGATGCTCGTTGACTACTCGTGCCGAGGTAAAAGGATTGCCTCCGTGCGACAAGCCCGTGCAGCTGGTGTAGTTGATAGACCAGCAACGCTCCTGGACTTGCACCTCGGCCCCGGCATCGTCCACGACGTCCACCTTGTTGCACGTGCGCCCGGTCGTTTCCTTCAGCGCATTATCGACCCAGCTGAGCTTGTCGGTTCCCGTGAGTTTGTACTTGTCCTGGGCATATACCTTGGTGCAATAGGGCTCTTCATTGCCCGTTTCCCCTATGGCTTCAAATCCCCGCGCGTCTTGGACGAGACACATCGACTGCCCGGAATGCGCCTTGATCTTGTCATCCCATTGGGTGAGGTCGAGGCCCCACGTGTGGCCGCTTACGCTGTTGCCGGCAAGCCCAAATCGACGCAGCAGGACGATCTTTCCGCGCACCTCGCCCAGCGTGGGGACGTGGCTCGACGTGTAGAACAGGTTGGGGTTATCGGCCATAACCTTGGCGAAGGCCGTCGTTATGCTTTCGTCGGTAGCCTCATCGTTGCCGCGCGATGCGAGCATGATGAGCGCTTCTGACGGGTTTTCGTTCAAAAACGTTTTGAAGTACCCGATGACATCGGAGAGATGCAGATAGTTCCCGTCTTTTTTGAGTAGGTAGAAAATCCCGTGGTCGATGCCGGGGTCATCGCCCTTTCCGAGCCGGATATCAAAATAGCGAATGCCTTCGAGCAACTGCGTGGGAATGTAATCCTGCTGGCATTTTACTTGCGAGGATTGGGGCTCAGTGTCGTTGTCCACGCTGCAGGTGCCCGAATCGTGCGTACCCGGGATGCTCAGCTCGTCGAGGAACTTGTTGTCGTCGACGTATTTCATCCAACATGGTCCGTCGACGTAGCTGCTGTACGTGATCCAGTCGAGGCTGCTAACCGTGGCATCGTTCTTTTTCATGTCGTAACCGATAAGTTCGAGCTCCCACGGAATGCTCTTACTCTTATGGCAGATCTTATTGTTGTCCTGGTCTTTGCCGTTCGATTCTATTGCCAGGTACTTAATGTCTTTTTTCTCGGTTTCTTTCTCGACCGTGCGGTCTCGGATGATGTAGGTTCCGTTTGATTGACGCTCGAACGCAAAAGCGCGGCTGGGCTTGTTGTCATACTCGCCGCCCCATACGTGGATGACCTTTCCATCTTTGTCCGAGTCGTCGTCGACCGACCAAATGCTGTAGCCTGTCTTTTTATGCTCTTCAAAATTGAGCAAGGTGCGGATGGCGTACCAGTTTGTATCGTCATTCTTGGTCGTTACGTTCTCAAGGATGAGCTTGCTGGACGTGCCGTCGTTAAACAGGTGACAGACGTTGCCGCGAACGTTGCCGTCTTGGTTGACGCTCGCGGTGCGAAAATAGCCCGCGGGGCGAAGGCGAATGACGAAATTGTGGAGGCTGTCCGACGGTGCGGGTGTGTTGTCTGCAAATGCCGCTCGCAGGGGAATGCCCGGCGCTGCGGTTTCGGGCAGGCTTGCAAGTGGTGACAACGCCGCAAGCCCTAGGCCCAGCGTAAACGCTCGGCGGCTGATGGCATGGTGTTCGGTCATAACTTCTCCATTCGCAGAGTGCGGTTATGCGATAGTTTTGGTCACTATACTGCCCAGATGTTTAAAGATGCTGGTTTAATTGTCTGCGCGGCGCAATAAATCGGTGGGCGGACGTGTTGGGGTGTTTGTCGTTTTCGTACTGTTGCCACATTTGGGGCGGTTCCGGCGTCCGGCATCCTCGCGTTCGTCGGCTACAGGCATAAGAAAGGGAGGGTCGGTTTACCGGCCCTCCCTGGGTACGAAGCGCTGGGGTACCGTCGCTTGTTTGCACTGCGACCGTGTTTCCCGTTGCGCTCGCCAGTCGCTTAGCGCTTGATCTCGATATCGTCGAGCTTGACGTCCATGGCCTCGGTCTTGGCCTCGGCGATGTCGTCGGCAAATTCCAGAGACTTCATCATGGTCTCGACGGCGTCCTTGTGCTCCTCGACGTTGTCGATACGCACATACACACTGCCGCCGTCAACGTCGGTGAAGTATTCGGTCGTTACGCCGCCCGAGTGTGTATAGGAAGCGTTGCGCCAAGTCTTGCCGTTGTACTTGACGGGGTCATTCTCGGTCCACTCAAAGCTGGCATTCCACTTTGCCTCGTAGTCGAACAGCTCGTCGGCGTTCTTGTCAGGATCGAAGACGGGGATGAAGCGATCGCTGGCGTGCTCGCTCTCGGTGAACTTAAACTGGGCCCTGTCGGCAGTGTCGCCTGCGACGTCGGTGATCTCGACGCCCTCGGGGACCTCGACCTTAAACCAAATGAAGTCGGTCCTCATATCCACGGCTGGCTTTTCTGCGCCGCCGCCACCGCCACTGCCGGTAGCGCCGCCGCTTCCGCCGCAACCCACCAGGGCAACCGCGGCAAAAAGACTCATGCAGAGGGTGAGAATCGCAAAGGCCTTCTTTTTCATGGTCGTGTCCTCCTCGATCTGTAACCGCCCATGGATTACCTGTCTTTACTGTACGCGTGAGCAGCTCATTCGGGTGGGCCATGTGTCCCATTCTGGGGGCAGGATTTGCGCCGACAAGTGGCAATATGTTCGGGCGCAAAAGAGGGGAGGGCCGATGCTGTCGGCCCTCCCCGGGTTGGGCGCCCGTTGTTTTAATGGGGCGCGCCTACGCGGGTTCGCGTAGGCGCGTACGGGTGCCCCGTTACTTGATCTCGATGCTCGAAATCTCGACTTCACGTGCCTCGTCAACTGCTTTCTTCATGTCGTCGGGGAACTCGATGGAGTTGAGAAGCGCCTCGGCTTCTTTCTTGTGCAGGTCGAAGTTCGCGATGAGAACGCAGACGCTTCCCGGCTCAACGTCGGTAAAAAGCATGGTTGAGATGCCGCTGTTGTCCTCGTATGTTCCGACGAGCCACGTCCTGCCGTTATACTCGACGGACCCGCCATCCTTCCACTGGAACGTATCCCCCTTCTTTTCCGCCTGGTCGGCGTGGGATTCCTCGGCCGTCAGCGCTTTTTCCAAACGGGGATAAAGCGATCGGCCGAGGCGTTCTCGTCTTCGGGGAAGGTGAGCTGGACCCTGTCGGCATTCTTGCCGGCAGAGTCGCTTACGCCGACGCCCTCGGGCATCTCGACCTTAAACCAGATGTAGTCGGTCTTCTTGGCGACGGGGGCCTTTTCCTTGCTCTCGCTCTTGGGGGCGCTGCCGCCGCCCGATGCGCTCCCGCCGCAGCCCACAAGGGCGAGCGCGGCAAAGAGGGCGATGCAAAGGGAAAGGATTGATAGGGTCTTTTTCATCATGGTGGCGTCCTCCTTGTCTGCTGATGACATCACGGCGCCGCATGCTGTTGGGGTACTGATTGCGCTGGCGGCGGATGTCTCTGTGTACTGTGCGACTTATGCCTCCGTTCATCGCTTGTGGCCGTTGCGCGGCCGTTCCCCAACGGGTTCCTTACTTATAGATATGCCCCAGCTTGTGCTGCTCGGGAGTCTCGAAAGGTGGGCCATGTGTCCCATGTTTGCGTTGTCGACGCCTATCGCGTGCCATAGAAATCTGCGATGGCCAGGTGCGCTGACGCTCATGTACTTATGGGCTAGACTTAGCACCATTACGTGATCGATGCGGTTGGTCGGCGATTCCGCCCGACCGATGTATATGACTTGAAGGTGCATGCGTATGAGCCAAGAGATGATGGACAAGACCTGCCGCGGGTTTGCCGAGGCGCTGGCCGCGCGCGAGCCGGTTCCCGGCGGCGGCAGCGCGAGCGCCTTTGTGGGCGCGCTGGGCGCCTCGCTTTGCGGGATGGTCGCGCGCTATGGCGCGACGAACCCCGCGCTTGCCGATCGCGCGGACGATCTGACACACGCATTTGCCCAGGCAGATGAGCTGGCTCAGGAGCTTGTGGGTCTGGTCGCCGAGGACGTTCGTGCGTACGGCCAGGTGTCTGCGGCATACGGTATTCCGCGCGATGATCCGGCTCGACCGGCTGGGGGTCGCGGAGGGGCGGCCAGCCACGTAT
>UQJA01000033.1 GCA_900541285.1 uncultured Collinsella sp. | reverse complement strand
CTCGGCCTGCTTGGCGGCCTCGACTTCCTGGGCGCGGGCCTCGATCACCGAGGCGAGCTGCTTGCGGACCATGGCAACGTAGGCGTCCTCCAGGGTGGAGGAAGCGGACTTAGCGGGAATCTTCATATCGGCGAGATGACCCATCAGTTCCTTGGAGGTCATGCCGAACTCTTTGGCCAGGGTGGACACACGGACTTTTGCCATATGACTTCACCTACCCTTTCTGGCACCTTGGGTGCCTAGAGACTGAACGAGCGTGGGAGACGCGCCGGGACCCGCCCGGCGCGACCGCGCGCTAGATCAGGTCCTCCGCATCATCGAAGGCGTCGGTGTCGTGGACACCGCAGAAACGGGAGCCGGGACGAGCCTGGTTGCGGCACTGGACGCCGTCCTCGGACACGTACTCGCAGCGGCGGACGTCCTCGTCCTCCTCGTCACCGATAAGGTCGGCGGCGGGCTCCTCGTGAACGGGAACGTTCTTGAGGATGTCGGCGGCAAGCGTCTCGGACTTGATGTCGATGTGCCAGCCGGTCAGGCGCGCGGCGAGGCGGGCGTTCTGGCCCTCCTTGCCGATGGCGAGGGACAGCTGGTCGTCGGGCACGATGACACCGGCGTAGGCCTTCTCCTCGTCGATGAGGACGCGGGTGACCTTAGCGGGCGACAGGGCGTTGGCGACGTAGACGGCAGGATCGGCATCCCACAGGATGACGTCGACGCGCTCGCCGCGGAGCTCGCCCACGACAGCGCGAACACGGCTGCCCTTGGGGCCGACGCAGGCGCCCACGGGATCCAGACGGTCGTCGAGCGAGTGGACGGCGACCTTGGAGCGCTGGCCGGGCTCGCGGGCGATCGACTTGATCTGGACGGTGCCCTCGTAGATCTCGGGCACCTCCTGCTCAAACAGACGACGCATGAGCTCGGGGTGGGTACGGGAGATGACAATCGGCGGACGGCTGTGCTCGCCACGAACCGGCTGCAGGTTGGAGTTGGGGTCGCGAACGTCGATGATCACGGCCTTGATATGCTGGTTGTGCAGGTAGCGCTCGCCCATCGGACGCTCGTTGCGCTCGTTCTCGTAACGGCGCTGATCGAAGTGCGGCAGCTCGGCCTCGACGCCCTCGCGAATCTTGACGATCGTGAAGTCGGGCGTGGACTGCAGCACGGTGCCGCTGATGAGGTCACCGATGCGACCGGAGAACTCCTCGTAGATCTGCTCGCGGGCGGAGTTACGCACGATGGCATTGATCTCGGCCTTGGCGTGCTGGGCAGCGATGCGGCTCGTGTTCTTGGGAGTGACGTCGATCTCCTCGAACTCGGTGAAGTTGCCCTCCTCGTCCATGGAATCGTCGATCGGCTCCAGGCGGTAGACGTAGATCTTGCCGGTGGTGCGGTCGATGGTCACCTTGGCGCCCCACTCAAGATGCAGGATCTCGGCATAGCTCTTGGCGAGCGACTGCTCCAGGCGGTCTATCAGGTAGAGCTGGTCGATGTGCTTCTCCTGGCAAAGCTCCATCAGGGCGGACATCATGTCGGATGCTGCCATCTTACTTTCCTTCCTTCGCGGGCTTGAAGTCGTAGGTGGGCTTCAACTTGCACTTTTTAACATCAGAGAAATCGAGGGTAACGGACTCGCCGTCCTCGAGCTCGAGGGTCACGTTCGTCTCGGTGGCGGCGGCAATCTTGCCGGCGTACTTGCGACGGCCCTCGGTGGCGGTGGAGGTGAGCTCGCAGTTTTCGCCCACAAAGCGGGCAAAGTCACTCGGGCGGCGCAGCGGGCGCGCCATACCCGGGCTCGACACCTCGAGCGTATAGCTCGAGGAGATGGGGTCGAGCTCCTCAATCACATCGCCGACCCACTTGGTGTTGGCCGTGACGTCGTTGAGCGACAGGCTCTGACCCTCGGCACCCTCGATACGCACGCGCACGCAGGGGGCCTTGGTGGCACCCACGAGCTCGACGTCGACGATGTCGATATCGTGCTGGGGAGCGACGGCCTCGAGCGCGTCGATGATCGCCTGCTCGGTCTTGGTCTTGACCATTGCGGCACCTCCATCCATACAAAAAAGAAGCGGGGCCGAAACCCCACTTCTTTCAATTACAACTTCATTTGCAAGCAAACTATACCAATAGCTGCGGAAACGTGCAAGCACAGTACGAATCTGCAGGTCAGCGTGCGCACAGCTTCTCCACAAGAATAGGACAATTGGACTAAAGACTCCATGAGGCAAGCGTCCGAGGGTCCAAGAACGGGCCATGCGTCCCAATCCACAGGCCCGTTCGGACCCCAAGGGCATTCCTCCCCGAGCCCCTATCGATCAGACTTACGTTAAGGGGCATTCTGCAACAAGCCAGCCAGCAAGTCGCGCAACGACGAACCTTTCGAGATCCTTTACGGTAAGGAGGCACCCATGAAACGCCTAGGCACCCTCTGCATGACTGCGCTCGCCATCGCAACGTGCTCGTTGACCCTCGTGGGCTGTGGCAAAACGAACAGCAAAACCGGAACATGCGAACCGGATCTTGGCAGCACCAAAGCCAACGAGAAAACCGAACCCCCGGCGAGCTTCGACAAAATAAACGAAGACATCGTCGATCCCCAGGGCCTGGGTCCCGATTCCCAAGAACAGCTCCCCATCGACCTTGAGGCGGACGAGAACGTCCATGTTACCTGCGTGGGCAAGGACACCGACGGCTACGGGGACGCCGCGCTCGTCTTTACGGTGTCCAACAACACCGGTGTCGACATGATGTTTGGCGATGTGGACTCTTATGCCTACGTCAACGGCGTGGTCCGCGACGTACACATGCGCCAACCGGTCGCCGCTGGAGAGGAAACGCGCGCCATGCTCACCTTTGTGGGCACCTTCGACGATCCGGACTTTGATGTGAACAACGACCTCAACGACATCTACCTCAACATTTGGATGTTCGAAGAGGCAACGGGCAACGTTTACTTTAGGGACCTGGTACACATCCCATAGAAAACGTTGCGACGCAATGACTAAGCAGGGCTAAAAACACAAGACGAGGGACGACCCACCTGGATCGCCCCTCGTTCATTGCATGTCAGCTATGCGCGCAGTGCTTACTTGACCACCAGGTTGACCAGCTTGCCGGGCACGCAGATGGCCTTGACGACAGTCTTGCCCTCGGTCCACTTGGCGACAGCGGCCTCGGCGGCAGCCTGCATTTCCTCGTTGGAGGCATCGCGGGCCACGTCGACGCGGCCGCGGACCTTGCCGAGCACCTGGACCACGATCTGCACCGTGTCCTCAACGGACTCGGCCAGGTCGAACTCGGGCCAGGCGGCGGTGTAGGCGTTGCCCTCGCAGCCGAGCGCCTCGTGCCACAGCTCGTCGGCCCAGAACGGGCAGATGGGGGCAAGGACGCTCACGATATCCTTGGCCACGCCGTAGCACAAAGCCTTGTCGCGGGCGGTACCCTCGGTGGCGTTGAGGTAGGCGCTCGCCGCGTTGACGAGCTCCATGACGGCCGAGATGGCGGTGTTGAACTGGCCGCGGTCGAAGTCCTCGGTGCACTTGGCGATGGTGCGGTGACGCTCGCGATAGAGCTTCATCGCAACCTCATCGAGCGCGGACTTGTCGAAGGCCACGTTGGCGTCACCGGACTGGACGAGCTGCCAAACGATACGCCAGGCGCGCTTGATGAAGCGGTTGGCGCCCTCAACGGCCTTGGGATCCCAGTCGAAGTCCTTCTCGGGCGGAGCGATAAACAGGATCGCCAGACGCATGGTGTCGGCGCCGTAGGGCTCGATGACCGAGCTCGGGGGCACGACATTGCCCTTGGACTTGGACATGGTGTCGCCGTTCTCGTCCTTGACCATGCCCTGGCACAGCAGGTTGGTGAAGGGCTCGTCCACACTCAGCAGGCCCAGGTCGCGCAGCGCCTTGGTAAAGAAACGGCTGTAGAGCAGGTGCAGAATGGCGTGCTCGATGCCGCCGATGTAGTTATCGACGGGCATCCAACGGTCGGCAGCCTCGCGGGAGAAAGGCAGCTCGGTGTTGTGCGGATCGGTATAGCGCAGGTAATACCAGCTGGAGCAGGTGAAGGTGTCCATGGTATCGGTCTCGCGCTTGGCCGGACGGCCGCAGACCGGGCAGGTGGTCTCGTAGAACTCCTTGCACTCGGCGAGGGTTTCGCCGGCACCCAGGTCCAGGTTCTCGGGCAGCGTCACCGGCAACTGATCCTCGGGCACGGGCACGATGCCGCAGTGCTCGCAGTGGATGGCCGGGATGGGGTTGCCCCAATAGCGCTGGCGGCTGATGAGCCAGTCGCGCAGACGGAACTCGACCTTGCGACGACCGCAGCCCATGGCCTCGAGGTCGGCCACGATAGCAGACTCGCCCTCGGAGTGCTTACCGCCGCGCATGCCGGTGTACTTGCCGGACTGGACCAGCGTGCCCTCGGCAGCGTGGGCGCAATCCCAGTCGACGGTCTCGGCATGGAAGGTATCGATGGTCTCGCCGCTGGCCTCGACGGCAGCGCGATCGTCATCGTCCAGGATGATCGGCACGATCGGCAGGTCGTACTTACGGGCAAACTCAAAGTCGCGCTGGTCGCCGCAGGGAACAGCCATGACGGCACCGGTGCCGTAATCGGCGACGACATAATCGGCAACCCACACGGGGACCTTCTCGCCGTTGACGGGGTTTACCACATAGCGGCCCGTGAAGGCACCGTGCTTCTCGAGGGTGCCCTGGGCACGCTCGACGGCAGAGATATGCTTGGAGTCCTCGACGATCTTGGTGACGGCCTCCTCGTACTCCGTGCCCTCGACGAGCTCGTGCAGGCCGGCGTACTCGGGAGCCAGGACAAAGAAGGAGACGCCAAAAAGGGTATCGGCTCGCGTGGTGAAGACGGTGATCTTACCCTCGTCGCCCTCGATGGGCTCGCCGTCCTTGTCGCACAGGGTAAAGTCGACCTCGGCGCCCTCGGAGCGACCGATCCAGTTGGCCTGCATCTGCTTGACGCGCTCGGGCCAGCCGGGGAGCTTCTCCAGGTCGTCGAGCAGCTCCTGGGAGTACTCGGTAATCTTGTAGTACCACTGCTCAAGGTCGCGCTTCTCAGGCTCGGTGCCGCAGCGCCAGCACTTGCCCTCGGTAACCTGCTCGTTGGCCAGAACGGTCTTGCAGGTGGGGCACCAGTTGACCGGGTTCTTCTTACGGTAGACCAAGCCCTTTTCCCACATCTTCTCAAAGATCCACTGGCCCCAGCGGTAGTAGTCGGGGCTGCAGGTCTTGACTATGCGATCCAGATCGTAGGAGAAGCCCATGCGCTTCATCGTGGCGAGCGCCTGGTCCATGTTCTTATACGTCCAGGCGGCAGCCTGCGTGTTGTGCTTGATGGCGGCGTTCTCGGCAGGCAGGCCAAAGGCATCGAAGCCGATGGGGTGCAGCACGTCGTAGCCGCGCATGCGGGCCTGACGGGCCATGGCATCGCCGATAGTGTAGTTGCGCGCGTGGCCCATGTGCAGGTCGCCCGACGGATACGGGAACATCTCGAGCACATACTTCTTGGGCTTACTGTCGTCGGTGTCGACGGCAAAGAGGTTGGAGTCCTCCCAGGCCTTCATCCACTTGGACTCAATGGCCTGCGCGTCGTAGACAGGGATCTCGTCCTTATGATCTGTGCAATCGCACATATCAGCTCCTTTGTTATCTCGGTTGGGGCGGGGCGTTCTTACCTTTACTCGCTGCTGCGGACAGTCCTGCTCGCACGAAGAGCACATTAAGTGCTCTTCGGCTCGTGCGGAATTTGCAGCGAGCAAAGGTAAGAACGCCCCGCCACATCGTTAACTCGCATGATGATAGCAAATACGACAAGCGAGATGCCTGCGACTTGCAGGCATCTCGCTTTATCTAAATAACGTGGTTGGGAATCAACCTTTGTCTGAAACCCGTTCTAGCACGAACGGGTTTTCCAGGTGCCGCAGATTGCCGTGAAAGAGGAGCGACGCGTACTTTGGTACGCGAGCGACGGTTTGAACGGCAAGGTGCGGTGCTTGGGAAAGCCGCTTAGCGGTAGGAAACGCTCTGCTGCGAATCCTTGACGACTACGTCGTGGGCGCCGCCTTCGACGATGGAGGTGGAGCTGACCAGCGTTAGGCGTGCCTTTTCCTGGAGCTCGGGGATCGAGAGAGCACCGCAGTTGCACATCGTGGACTTAACCTTGTAGAGCGTGCCGCCCACGCCGTCCTTGAGGGAACCGGCGTAAGGAACGTAGGAGTCGACGCCCTCGACGAAGCTGAGCTTCGCGGCGCCGCCCAGGTCGTAGCGCTGCCAGTTGCGGGCACGCGCAGAACCCTCGCCCCAGTACTCCTTCATGTACTGGCCGTTCACGTTGACGCGCTCGGTCGGGCTCTCATCGAAGCGGGCGAAGTAGCGGCCCAGCATCATGAAGTCGGCACCCATGGCAAGGGCGAGCGTCATGTGGTAGTCGTAGACGATGCCGCCGTCGGAGCACACGGGCACGTAGACGCCGGTCTCCTCGTAGTACTCGTCACGAGCGCGGCAGACGTCGATCAGCGCGGTGGCCTGGCCACGGCCGATGCCCTTGGTCTCGCGGGTAATGCAGATGGAACCGCCGCCGATACCGACCTTGATGAAGTCGGCACCGCAGTCGGCCAGGAAGCGGAAGCCCTCGGCGTCGACAACGTTACCGGCGCCGACCTTGACGTCCTCGCCGTAGTTGGCGCGGATCCACTCAATGGTGCGCTTCTGCCACTCGCTGAAGCCCTCGGAAGAGTCGATGCACAGGACATCGGCGCCGGCCTCGATGAGCAGCGGCACGCGCTCGGCATAGTCGCGGGTGTTGATACCGGCGCCGACCATGTAGCGCTTGTCGCCATCGAGCAGCTCGTTGGGGTTGGTCTTGTGGCTGTCGTAGTCCTTGCGGAAGACAATGCCCATGAGGTGATCGTTGTCGTCGACGATGGGCAGGGCGTTGAGCTTGTTGTCCCAGATGACGTCGTTGGCAACCTTGAGGCTGATGTTCTTGTCGCCCACGATGAGCTGCTCACGCGGGGTCATGAACTCGGAGACCTTCGTCTGGTGGTCATCGCGGCTGGGGCGATAGTCACGGCTTGTGACGATACCCAGGAGCTTGCCCTTGGGAGTGCCGTCGTCGGTGACCGGCATGGTGGAGTGACCGGTCTTCTCCTTGAGCTCGATGACCTGCTCCATGGTCATGTCGGGGGTCAGCGTGGAATCGGACTGAACGAAACCGGCCTTGTGATCCTTGACGGCCTTGACCATGGCGGCCTCGGACTCGGCGCTCTGGGAACCGTAAATGAAGGACAGGCCGCCCTCGGTAGCGAGCGCGACACCCATGTCGACGCCCGAGACGGACTGCATGATGGCGGAAACCATGGGGATGTTCAGGGTGATCGCCGGCTTCTCACCGCGCTTAAAGCGGGTTAGCGGCGTCTTAAGAGAGACGTTGTTGGGGATGCACTGCGAGGACGAGTAACCAGGGACCAGCAGATACTCCGAAAACGTGTGGGACTCACCGGGAAAGAACGTAGCCATGTTTCTCCTTTTTCCATGCGACCGGTCGGCTGCAGGCCTCGTAGGACCCAGCCCAACCTTGGGCGCCCAATACTGGGGAAGTATCTTAACGCACTTTGACTGCTACAATGCATGATTTAAGAAGAGCACACGAGGGTTTGACGCAGGCTTTGCGTTTGCCCAGCAAACACTTTAGCGGGGAGACGTGGACCGTATGGAGTACAAGACGACGGCAAAGTTGGTCATCCAAGCGTGCGACAAGGATTTGCCGGGCGTGTTCGGCCACGGCTGCGTCTTGCTGCTGCAAGGTATCGCCCGCGAGCACTCGCTCAACCGTGCTGCCAAGAGCATGGGCATGGCGTATTCCAAGGCCTGGCGCATTGTGAACGAAGCCGAAGGCCAGCTGGGCTGCAAGCTCATCGAGCGCGACGGAGCCCGCGGATCCACGCTCACCCCCGCCGGCAAGCGAGCCATAGCGGTCTACGAGGAGCTGCAGGCCGACATCAACAACGTCATCGCCACCAAAGCAAACGACCTCATCGCCAGCATCAAAGGGTAGCTAACTTGCGGAGGGCGTTGTCTAGGACGGACGCTACGACCAGGGGATCGTCGGTGCCGGCGAAGAGGCGGATAGTGTTCCCCTGTTTGCCGCTTGGGGCCGAAAGGCGCGTCGTTGCGCCGCCGGCAGGCGATGTGCGAAACTCCCCGGGCAAAGCATCGAACAGCTCGCCTGAGCTACGCTCGATAAGGTCAAACTCAACTGCCGGACCAAAGCCATGCTCGAGGATTCCCGTCGCAATAGCATAATCGGGATGCGAGCTCAGCCCGGGATAGCGCACGTTGCGCACCATCTCGTTGGCGGCCAGATACTCGGCCAGCGCACGTGCGCGGTCGAAATGTGCCTGCATGCGGACATCGAGCGAGTCCAGTCCCCGATCCAGCACACCGGCCTCGTTAGCAGTCAATTCAAGCTTGGCCAAGCCACAGCCCTCGAGCAGGGCATGCGCGCACTCAGCCGCGGCATCCACGCGATGGCGCTTGAGCTGTGAGCGCGCGACCGATACGGCAACCAACTTGCGCGGAGCATCACCGGCGCATATGCGATCGAGCGCCTCGAGCGACAGCGCGGCACCCAGCCGCAGCGAATCGCAGCCAAAAGCCGACGCCACCGTGTTATCCACCACAAACAGCGCGTGGGCCTCACGAGCAGCGCGGCCCAGAGCGCGCAGATCGGGCACACGCAGACCAAACCCGCCGATGGAGTTAACGAACCACCACAGGTGCGGCCCCTCGGCATCAAACGAAGCATCAAAGCCCTCGGACGCAGCGGCAAACGCCTCGGCGGACGGCGAGCCCACCAGCGCGACATCGCAGCAATCAAAGCCGCTCGCAAACGCATCGACAAAGTCGTCCGCAAAGGCCACCAGGCGGTCGCAGGGACGCACGATCCCCAGCTGCGACAGCCCTGCCGGCACATGCGGGGCCGCAAGCAACTGCGCCTCACGCGCGCCGGTCCTCAAAGCCCAAGCCTCTTCTAGCTGCTGTACGCCCACACGGCACCATCCCTTCATAAGCAAAAACCCACGATGCGGATGTTTCCCGCATCGTGGGCAACGGCTGCAGTATAGCGCCGATATGCGACGAAACGCCTAGATGTTGAGCGTGTGATAGTTCACGCTCGCACCCGGAGCGTCAACGGTCACGCCATAGGTCTCGGGATAGACGCGCGTCGAAAACACAAGCGCGCCATCGTTCACAAACACCTCGACCGACGAGACATCGCCAACAATGCGCACGTTACGAACCTCGTCGACGGGCTCCCAGCGCACGGTACGACCGCAGCCGGCAGAAGCGCGACCCTCATCGGTAAATCGCATCTCAAAGCGCGAAGGCAGTTCGGCCTCAGCGGCCACAAACGCCAGCTTCAGCTCGCCATCAACGGTTGCGGCAAACGCGCCGTCGACACCGTCGGCAACAACGTCAAAGCAAGTATCGCCAGCAACCTCCAACGAGCCCTCCCCCACACGCACCGAGGCATAATGGAGCTCGATCTCGCGCGCCGGCTGCTGCAGCACCACGCCGCCATCACCGGCCGTAAGCTCGCGCGGCACCGTCATGCAGTGCTGCCAGCCGCACGCCACGGTGGGGTAGTTGCCATAGGTCGGCTCATCCGGCATGCCCATCCAGCCGATCAAAATGTGGCGACCATCCTCGGCCGTAAACTCCTGCGGAGCATAGAAGTCAAAACCGGCGTCCCACAGGCGGAACTCGCCCAGCTCATATGCACCGTCACCACCGGTGATGTCACCCGTTACAGGCATGTAGCCAGCAGCGTATACGTTGCCGCGGTTCCAACGACCGCCCTCGAGCCCCTGGGGAGAGAAAGACAGAAACCTTGCCGGTACACCGCCATCCGCCTCGAGCTCAAGGTATCCCGGGCACTCCCACATAAAGCCAAAACGCTCGGGCGTAGACACGCGGGTCTCGAGCTCCCAGCACAGCATATCGGCCGAGCCATACACCAGGATCTCGCCCACATCGCGCCCGGCACCCTCGCCGTGCATCGCACAAAAACGGCTCTCGATATGCGGCCCATCCACGCGACGACGCGCGCCCAGCACCATGTGATAGCGCCCGTCCGCGTCACGCCACACCTTGGGATCGCGCACATGGCAGGTCAAATCCTCGGGATAATCCTCGGAAGCCAGCACCACACGCTTTTGGCTGAACTCCCGACCGGCAAGGCCATCAACGCTCTCCACATAGACGGTATCAGCGCGGCGGCCGGTATTGACGTAGTCGTACGTCCCGTCCGAATCGGAAAGCTTAACGTTGCCCGTATAAAGTACGCGAATGCGACCGTCCTCGGCAAGCGCGGAGCCCGAATACACGCCGTGGCAATCGAACGGCTCGTCGGGCAGCAGCGGGGCGCCAACGTAGTCCCACGTCATAAGATCGCGACTCGTCGCATGACCCCAGGCCTTAACGCCGCCCTCGACATCAAACGGCGCATACTGAAAATAAGCGTGGAACACGCCGCCCGCCTGGCAAAGACCGTTGGGGTCGTTGAGCCAGCCCGCCGGCGGCATAATATGGAAGCGCTGGCCATATGCGCCATGACCGCGCTCAGAGGCGGCAGCGTCAACAGCGGCAACCAGCTTTGCAAGGGCGCGACCAAGTGCATTAGACATATCAAAGTCCTAACGGATCGAAAGTAACAAGGCGCCAGAGATCGGCACCAGATACGGGAAACGCCCGCGAGCATACAACCCGCGGGCATCCCCTCAATCAAAAGCTCTTAGGCCTGCTCGGAAGCCTTGGGCTCGTCCTTGTACAGGACAAACGAGATGGCAAAGGAAACCAGCGCGGCGACCGCAAACATGATCGCGTACTGCACGGGCTGGGCCAGGCACAGCAGGATACCGAAGATACCCGTAACGCCCGTGCCGGAGGCGGCCAGCGAAGTGAGCGCGCAGACCAGGGCACCGCAACCGCCGCCGATGCAGCCGGCGATGAAGGGCTTAAAGAAACGCAGGTTCACACCAAAGATGGCAGGCTCGGTAATGCCCATGAAGGCGGACAGAGCCGAAGGAAGCGCCAGGCCCTTGATCTTGGCATCGCGGGTCTTAAAGGCAACGGCGAGCGCGGCGCCACCCTGGGCGATGTTGGCAGCGCTAGCGATGGGCAGCCAGTAGGTCACGCCGTACTGGGCGAGCTGGCCCAGGTCGATGGCGGTGTACATCTGGTGGATACCGGTAACGACCGTGGGGGCATAGAACAGGCCGACGATAAAGGAACCGATGCCGAAGGGCAGGGTCAGAAGGGCCTGGATCAGACCGAGGATGGCGTTCTCGGCCCAGACAAAGATGGGGCCGACGGCAACAAGAGTCACGAGCACGGTCACGAACACCGAGACGAGCGGGGTCACAAAGAGGTCGAACATCTCGGGAACGATCTTGTGCAGGCGCTTCTCGAGGAAGGCCAGAATGGCGCAGGCGATGACGATGGGGATCACGTGGCCCTGATAACCGACCCACTCAAAGCTGTAGACGCCGGGGATGACGGTGACCATGGTCTGAACGCCCTCGGAGGCAACCGTATAGGCGCTCTGCAGCGAGGAGTTGATGAATGCACCACCGACGACGGCGCCCAGATACGGGTTGGCGCCAAAGGCCTTAGCGGCGGAGTAACCAATCAGGATCTGCAGAATGCCAAAGGACGTGCCCGAGACCAGATCGGCGATCTTATAAATAAAGTTATTGGTGTCGAGCGCGATAAAGCCGTTGGAGGCCATAAAGTTGAGGGCGCTCATAATGCCCAGTAGCAAGCCCGAAGCCACGATGGCGGGGATGATGGGGACAAAGACGTCGCCGAGCACCTTAATGGCACGCATAAAGATGTTCTGCTGCTGCGCCGCTGCCTCCTTGACCTCGGCCTTGGTGGCAGCCTCGACGCCGCTGAGCGCAATGAACTCGTCGTAGACCTTGTTGACGGTGCCAGTGCCAAAAATAATCTGGAGCTGGCCCTGGGCCTCAAAGACGCCCTTGGCGCCGTCGATATTCTCGAGGGCCTCCTTGTCGACCTTGGCGTTATCGGCAATCACCAGGCGCAGACGCGTGGCGCAGTGTGCGGCAGAGACGACGTTGTCGGCGCCACCGATATTGTCGAGCACCTCTTGGGCTGATTTGCGGTAGTCCATGACTTCCCTTTCCTCCAACGGGCGCATCTGCACCCGGCCATCTTTGACACTTACACTGTAATCGTTTTCAGTCTCATATGTCTGTAATCGTTTTCACAGTAGGGTGAACGGTAGGAAAAAGCCGGCGAAAGGTAGTTTTAAAGCAAAAAGAGGCGGCTCAGAGACAGGCAGACGTGCCCAAAGCCTAGACATTCATAAGCTGATGGCCGAGCTTGAGCGTCTTTAGACCACTCTCCCCCTCCACGCCATCGAGCGTGTTGAGCAACATATTGGTCGCCTCGACGCCACTGGTCAGGTAGCCATAATGCACGGTGGGAATGCCGCCCGTCAGCGCGCGCAAAAACGCGTTGTCGCCAAAACCGCTCACGCGGTGTATGCCCTCGCCCATACCGCGAACCTCATCGATGGCACGCAGCGCGCCCGCCGCCATGGTGTCGGTCGCGCAGGCGACAAACGAAACATCGGGGGCATCGGCAAGCAGCTCGCGCGCAGCGCGATAGCCCGAGTCGAGCGTAAACGAGCCCAGGCGAATCAAGGCAGCATCGAGTGGGTTACCCGCGGCGCGCAAACCGGCTTCAAAACCGCGGCGGCGTTCATAACCAGCCGCGCGGTCCTCTTCGGTAACTCCAATGTAGGCAATCTTGCCGTCAACGCGACCCGCAAGCGCATGGCCCAGCTCAAAAGCGGCCTCGTAATCGTCGTGATAGACGCACGCCGCACCCTCGACATGCTGGCCGATCAACACAATGGGCACACGGCACGACTCAATCGCGCGACGGTGCTCGTCGGTGATCATGGTTGCCACCAGCACAATGCCATCGACCGGGTGGTTTTGGAATAAATCGAGGTACTCGAGCTCGCGATCGGGGGCGTTATCGGTATTGGCAAGCAGCATCTGGTAGCCACGGCGACCAAGCACCTGGCCAATACCGGCGGTAATGCGGCTCACGGATTCCGAGTTGATCTTGGGTACGATGACGCCGATGAGCTTGGTGGAGCCGGTGCGCAGCGCACGAGCCTGACTAGAACGCACGTATCCGGTCAGCTCAATCGCCTTCTTAATGCGCTCGGCCTTGTCCGTCGATATGTAGCCACCGTTGAGGTAGCGCGAGACGGCGGCGCTCGAAACGCCCGCCAACTCGGCCACATCTTTCATCTTTACCACGAGCACCCCTGTCATTGAAATCGCTTTCACCATGATACCCGTGAAGACGGCATCCGAACAAAATCGGCCCACCCAGGTCGAGCAAACGTCAGCGAGCGGGCAACTGCCGTGGCGAGGTGCCGCGAAAGAGGAGCGAAGCGTACTTTATGTACGCGAGCGACGGTTTGAGCGGCAGATCGCCCGGCAGATGCCCGCGCAGCGTCGAGCGGTCCGGCGTTTGTTAAAACGCCGGAACATAATTAGCCGTGGTATTCGCCGTTGTACTGGATGAGTGTGAGGTCCTCCACGCCGTCAAGCGCGCGAATAGCGTCGGCATAGGGCATATCCACACCGTCCGAGAACAGCTCGACGGCCATCTCGACTTTGTCGCCGCGCATGGTCTTGGACTTGACAGTGAAGTTGGTGCGCCCAAACGCGCGCACGATATCGTCGCCTGTGGTCTGGCCTGTGTAGTGAATGACCATCATGTACACGCGCGCCTTATCCTGATGACTCGCAAAGCCGGCGATCATCACCACGATCACCACCGCCGTGAGCCCCACGAGCGCATACATGCCGGCGCCGGCCGTAATGCCCGTGGTAATGGCCCAAAATAGATACAGCAGGTCGAGCGGGTCCTTGACCGCCGTACGGTAGCGGACGATGGACAGAGCACCGACCATACCGAGCGAAATGACCACGTTTGTCGAGATCGCGAGCGTAACCATGCAGGTAAGCACGCACATACCCACGAGCGTCACGGCAAAACTGCGCGAATACACCACGCCGGTAAAAAAGCGCTTGTACACGTAGTAGATCAGGATACCCATGGCGAGCGCCACGAGCAGCGAAAGGCCAATCTTGGCGGGATCGACCTGGCCAAACGCCTCCAAGACGGAGTTCTTAAAAAAGTCCCTGGTGCTCATGGTCTAAATATCCCCTCAGTTCTCAAAATCCGATTCCCAGTAATTAAATCCGCGAAGGTAGGCGGTCTTTTCGTAACACAGGCAGTACTTGGAGACCGCCGTAAGCTCGGCCGCTCCCGGCGGCACCATATCGCGCACCAGCTGCGGGCAAAACTCCGTAAACTTGACCTCCATCACCAGCTTGCCGGGCTCCAGGACCGGCAGCGCGGGCAGCGTCGCGTCAAAGATATCGAAGCTTCCCACCGCGGCACGCACGTTCATGTCAAACGTGATGCGCACGGTGCCCTCATCCATCACCCACGGCTCGCGCTCGTAGTCCACGATGGTCCGCGGGCGCATCATATTGCAGATGCACTCGATGTAGAACTCGCGACAGAGCGGATAAGGACTCCTCAGCAAAAAGTCGTAGTCGCCAGCCAGAATCTGCTCAAACTCGCCACGCGTGAGCGGCGCGTCCTCCTTGTAGATCCAGCTGCCGTACTTCTTTTTGCGCTCGAGCTTAATCACCTTGTCGCTGCCGTTATAGATGCGCACGCGATACTTTTTGCGCATGAGAATGCCGGCGTCTTTTTCCTCGTAGGCCGAGTTGCAGTAGTCGTCAAAGTACAGGCTGCGAATGGTGTAACCGCCTGCCCGCGCATGCTTGTCCAGCTTAAAAACCGGCGCCATGCGACAGGCAAGCGCGGCGTGCTCGCCCTCGTTAATGAGATATTTGAGCTCGTGGCGGTAACGCTCCTGCGTGGCACGCACAGGCGGGGCCGCCAAGCGCTCAAGCAGCGCGCTAGCCCTCCTCATACGTGTCCTCCACGACCTTACCGCCGTCTTGCACGTAAAAACACTTCATGCCGTAGTGCTTGCCGTCGTCGGTCACATAGCAGTCAAACGCATCTTGCGTATAGCCGTCGGAGTTGGTGGCACGCACGCGCACAAAATACTGGCCGGTATCGGGCGCATCACAGGTCACCTCGGGAAGCAGCACGTCCTCGGCCTTAAAGACCACGTCGCTTATGGCATAGTCACGCGCAAGCTCCACGGTGTAGCGAATGTCGCGCGCCTCAAAGTCGTAGGACGCATCCCAGTTAATACGCAGCTTACCGTTATCGATCTGCGGCACGCCGATGTAGAACGGCATGGGCTTTTTAAAACTCTCGCGAAAGCTCTTGTAGTTCTCCTCGATCTCGGAGGGAATCGCCGCGGCGATCTGCTCGTATTGGTCCTTGGTGACAGGCAGATGGTCGATATCGGGCGAAGCAAAGACCAGCGATTCAGTAACCTCGCGGTAGTGCTTGATCATCTTGCTCAGGCGTGCCTCGGTCATATACGAGCGCAGGTCCTTGACGGCACGGTCGAGATCGCTGCGAAACGATTTGCTGCGCAGCGCACGATTGAACAGAACGTTGCCCCAGTAGTTGCTTACGCCGCGCTCCCAGCTCGCGTAGTCCGAAAACCCGGTAAGAGAAAGCTCCAGCTTACGAAGCATGCCATCGTTATCCCAATCTAAAAAGTACCAGGTATTTGAGTTGAGAGGACTGTACAGATAGCAGTTACGGTTCTGCGTATCGCAGTTGCCCGTCAGAATCTGAAACGCCAGCCAATAAACCAGATTCTCGGAATCAAAGTGGGTGTCGAGCACGTCATCGATCTTTTGCGATTCGTCGTTGAGCGCATCGAGCATCTCGATGAGCTTCGTGTGGTCCATATCGCCCTTAATCTCGAGCATGCCTTCAAAGCTTGCCTGGTTGTAGTCGGGATCATCGGCAAGCTTAATGGTGTCCTCGTAGCGATGGAAATCAAAGCTGTTCACCTTGTACAGGTGCCCGCTCTTATCCAGGCCATGTGCCTTAAGCGCCGTCTTGTTGAGCTGCTCCACCTGCGTAAACAGGCCGTAGTCCTCAAAGGTATCGTTGGACTTTTCGGTCTGGTCGCACACCCACAGATGCACAAACTGCGTGCGCAGGCCCATCATCTGGGGAATCCCGCGGATAAGGTCGTAGGCCATCTTGTTGCGAAAACGCATACCCTCGCCCATGTGCTTGTTGAGCGCAATCGCGCGCTGTTGGCGCCAGGTACCCTTGCCCTTTTTGAGCTCCACCTTGTAATTCTTCTGCGAGTTCATGCTCGATGTCTGACCGCGCACCTGCACGGTAGCATTGGGCGCTTCCTCGCCATAGCCAACCTCGCCGGCAACCGGGCCGTCTTCGTCGCCCGGCTGTAGCAGGCCCATAACCTGATAGCGCGTCACGCCCATGTCGGCATAGTCATACACCGAGTACGTGTTGATCTCGGCCCAGCTGTGGTCGGTGTTCTCGGAGCTGTTGCCGCGTGAGACCGTCAAGTACATGGTCACAATGCCCGAGTCATCGTAGACCTCGTAGAGCTCGTCCTTGTCGCGCAGGTGCTTGGCCTCATTCGAGGCCTCAGCCTTTTTAATCTTGTCCTGCTTTTTGACCTTTTTGGTCGAGGAGTCTTCCTGCACCGAGCAGCCCGAAAGCAACAGCGCTCCCGCAAGTAGGATGGCCAA